>JADGHD010000588.1 GCA_019689615.1 Frankia sp.
GGCCGCTGCCACGTTCTCGCCGGCGACCTTGAGCATGTCCTTGGCCCGGCCGGCGAACCTGATCGCGCCGCTGGGCAGCAGCGTCACCCGGTCGCCGGTGCGGAAGAAGCCGCCATCGTCGAAGGATGCGGCGGTCGCCTCCGGGTCGTTCATGTAGCCCGCGAACAGCGACAGCCCGCGCACCCCGCCGACCCGCAGCTCGCCGGTCTCGCCCGGGCCGGCGTCGCGGTCGTCGTCGGTCCAGATCCGCACGTCGTAGGACGGCGACGGCCGCCCGATCGCGCCGGCCTCCTCCGGCAGGTCGGGCTCACCGATGACGACCGTCGTGACCACCTCGGTCATGCCCCAGGCCGGGAAGATCCGCAGCCGGAACAGCTGCTCGAGCTGCGGCATCTCCAGGCCGAAGATCCAGCTGCGGTAGCTGTGGTCCGGCGGGACCGGCATCCGGGGCAAAACCTGGAGCATCAGCCCGACCAGGCCGGTGACCGTGCACCTGTGGCGCAGGGAGACGTCCCAGAACCGGCTCGTCGACCACCTGGGCATCAGCACGATCGTGCCGCCGACCCACAGCGTGGGCAGGGTCTGCCAGCTCAGCGCGTGGGTGTGGAACAGCGGCGCGAAGACCATCATCCGGTCGTCCGGACGCAGCTTCCAGTGCGATGCGCCGGTGCGGGCCGCCCACAGCCCGTTGGCGTGGGTGTAGAGGACGGCCTTCGGCCGGGCCGTCGTGCCGGAGGTGAGCTGGACGCACAGGGGCTGCGCCGGGTTGGGCTCGCGGGCTGGCGGGGCGGCCGCCGGGTCGCCAAGCAGGTCGGGGATCGTGCCGGTGACCACGTCGAGCAGGGCCGTCCAGCCGAGGCTCTTGGCGGTCGGCCCGTCGGCCAGGCCGAGCCGGGGGTCGGTGACGATGCCGACCGCGCCGACCAGCCCGGCCGCGTGGGCGAGCTCGTCCTCGACGTAGCGGGTGTTCACGTCGACGGCGATCGCGCCGAGCCGGGCGCAGGCGAACCAGACGTGCAGGAAGCCCGGGCAGTTGTCCAGGTGGACGATGACCGCGTCGCCCGGGCCGACGCCGCGGGCGGCCAGCCCAGCGGCGGTGGCCTCGACGTCGCGGGCGAACTCGGCGTAGGTCCAGGTCCGCGCGGTGCCCTCGGGCGGCTCCCAGATGACGAACGGGTGGTGACCGAGACGGCGTACCCGGTCGGCCAGCAGGGTGGTGACGTCCATGCCGACGAACGGGTGCACCGGCGGCAACGTGATGTCGAGGATGTCCTCGGCGGTCCGGACCGGCGCATTGACCGAGCCAGCGCTGACGGTGCCCATGATGCCCCTCATGCCTCCTCGTTGACGATGCCGCGCAGGCCCTCCTCGCCGAACAGCCCGGCGAAGACGGACGAGAAGTCCGGGCCGCGGCGCAGACAGTGGCCGCCGTCCACGTTGATCACCTGACCGGTCACCCAGGTCGACTCCGGGCCGACCAGGAAGCGCACCATCGCGGCGATGTCCTCCGGCTCGCCGGTGCGCGGCAGCGGCGTGCAGGCCTGGTAGTCGGCGAGCAGCGACGGCGTGGAGAAGATCGTGTCGACCAGGTCCGTCCTGATCAGCCCGGGCCGTACGCAGTTCACCCGGACGTTCGACGGGCCGAGCTCGTCGGCGGCCAGCATGCACAGGTGGTCGATGCCGGCCTTGGCCACGCCGTAGGGGCCGAACCAGCGGTGGGTGTTGCTGGCGGCGATCGAGGAGATGCCCACGATCGAGCCCTTGCCTGCGCGGGCCATCACCCGGCCGCCGTACTTGATGCACAGCATCGTGCCGGTGACGTTGAGGTCCATGGTCTCGCGCCACCTGGCCGTGTCGGCCTGGGTGAGCGGGCCCATCATCGTGTTCCCGCCGGCGACCGCGACCAGCGCGTCGAGCCCGCCGGTCGGCTCGGCGGCGGCCGCGACCGCGGCGGCGACCTGCTCCTCGACGGTCACGTCGGCCACGATCCGGCGCACATGGGCGCCGGGCGCGGCGACCTGCTCGATCTGCTTGACCGCATCGTCGAGCCGGCTCTCGGTCCGGCCGCAGATCGTGACGTGGGCGCCGTCGGCCGCGAGCCGCCGGGCGACCGCGAGGCCGATCCCGCTGCCGCCGCCGGTGACCAGCGCCGCCTCGCCCGCGAGCGGTGCCGGTCCTGGCCCTGCTGTGGCCTGTGCTGCTGACGTGCCCGCGCCCATCGGCGTCGTTCTCCCGTTCTCGCGAAGGTGACGGCAAGGCAGGGCCCGCCCGCAGCCCGATGCTGGCGCGGGCGGGCCCGGCCGGTGTCAGAAGACGAGCGCGCCCCGGACGATCCGGCCGGCCTCGAGGTCGGCGTAGCCCTGGTTGACCTCGTCGAGGCGGTAGGTCCTGGTGACCAGGTCGTCGAGGTTGAGGATCCCCGCCTTGTACAGCTCGAGCAGGCGCGGGATCTGCACCCGGGGGCTGCGCGAGCCGAAGATCGTGCCGCGGACCTCCTTGTTCAGCATCGCCAGCAGGAACAGGTTGATGTCCGCGCCCCGCTGGGCCATCGGGGCCAGCCCGGTGACCACGCAGATACCGCCCTTGGCGGTCAGCGAGAGCGCCGGCTCCAGCAGTTCGCCGCGCATCACCCCGACCGCGATGATCACCGAGTCGCACATCTCGCCGGCGGTCAGCGCGCCGACGGCGCCGAGCGCCTCCTCGACGGAGGCGAACGTGTGGGTGGCGCCGAAGCGCACCGCCTGCTCCCGCTTGAACTCGACCGGGTCGATGGCGATGATCCGCCGCGCCCCGGCGATCCGCGCGCCCTGCACGGCGTTGATGCCGATGCCGCCGACGCCGATGACGGCGACGGTGTCCCCCGGCCTGACCTCGGCCCGCTCGACCGCGGAGCCGAAGCCGGTGGCCACGCCGCAGGAGACCAGCGCCACCGCCAGCCACGGGATCTCCGGGTCGACCTTGATCACGCTGGTCTCGGCGACCAGCTGGCGCTCGGAGAACGTGCCGAGCTGGGAGTAGCGGGCGACCGGGGTGTCGCCGAGCCGGTGCGCGATGCGGCCGTCGGTGATCATCCCGAGGTCGAACAGCTTGGCCCCGAGGTCGCACAGGTAGGCGCGGTTCGTGCGGCACGGCTTGCAGACGCCGCAGGACGGGACGAAGGACATGGCCACGTGGTCGCCTGCGGCGACGGAGGTGACCCCCTCGCCGACCGCGAGCACCTCGGCCGCGCCCTCGTGCCCGCAGATCACCGGGAAGTGGGGCATCTGCAGGTCGCCGGTGCGGGCGTGCTCGTCGGAGTGGCACAGCCCGGCCGCCCGCAGCTCCAGGAGCACCTCGCCGGGGCCCGGGTCGTCCAGCTCGACCGTCTCGATCTTGTAGTCCTGGCCGGGGCCGAACAACAGGGCCGCTCGGGTGCTGACCATGGGC
>JADGHD010000589.1 GCA_019689615.1 Frankia sp.
ACCGACTCCCCACGCGGCTCACCGGCCCGGCCAGCGCGCGGCTGGGCGGCGGTGGCGGGCAGGCGGGGGACGAGGTCCCAGGGGGGATAGTGCCGCAGGAGCGGATACCGGCCGCCACGGCGGAGCTCGCCGATCTGACCTTCCTGTCCGAGGCGAGCCTGCAGCTCGGGGGCTCGCTGGACGAGTACCGGATCGTGCAGGCGCTGACCGGTCTTGCGCTGCGCCGGCTCGGCGACGGCGTGATCGTCTGGATGCGGTCGGACGACGAGATCGAGCTCGTCGCGGTCGACCACGTCGACCAGGAGGCGGCGGCGTTCGTCCGGGCGCTCGTCGCCACCCGGCCGCCCCGGCTGAGCGACCCCATCCCGCCCGGCTCGGTGATCCGCACCGGTGAGCCGTACTTCGTCTACGGGATCACCGACGAGATGCGCCGGGCGATGTTCACCAGCGAACGGGACTACGCCCGGTTCTCCGAGCTGCGCTGGGGCCGGTCGCTGACCGTCCCGCTGCCATGCGGCGACCGGATCATCGGCGCGCTGACCGTCTCCCGGGCGCCAGGCGGCCAGCCGTACACCGAGGTCGAGCAGACCCTGACCGAGGAGCTGGCCCGCCGGGCCGCGCTGGCGCTGGCCAACGCGCGGCTGTACCGGGAGTCGCAGGAGACCGGCCGGGCGCTGCAGCGCTCGATGCTGCCGGCGCACCCGCCGGTGATCTGCCGCGCCGAGGTGGCGATGGAGTACCGGCCGGGCACCTCCGGCGCCGAGGTGGGCGGCGACTTCTACGACGTGATCCCGCTGTCCGGCGACCGGGTGGGCCTCGCGATCGGCGACGTGATGGGCCGCGGCCTGACCGCCGCCGTCGTGATGGGCCAGCTGCGGGCCGCGCTGCGGGCGTACGCGCTGGAGGAGTGGAGCCCTGGCGACCTGCTGTGCCGGCTGGGGCTGCTGGTCGGCTCGCTGCCCGGGCTGCCGTTCGCGACCTGCGTCTACGGGGTCTACGAGCCGTACGAGCGGCGGATCGTGCTCGCCGGCGCGGGCCACCCGCCGCCGCTGCTGATCCGCCCCGACGCCGAGCCGGCGTATGTCGACCTCGACCCGGGGCTGCCGCTCGGCGTGTGCGACCGCACCTCCTACGTCGAGACCGCCGTCGACCTGCCGCCCGGCTCCAGCCTGGTCCTGTTCACCGACGGCCTCGTCGAGTCCCGCCACCGCCCGCTCGACGAGGGCCTGGACCGCCTGCGCCGCGGGGTCGGCGAGCAGCTGGCCCGCCGCCGCGCCCGCGCCGCCCCCGGCAGCGGTGCAGTCCCCGGCAGCGGCGCCGTGCCCGGCAGCGCCGCTGTCCCCGGCAGTGGCGCCGTCCCGGGCAACCGTGGCCGGGGCGGCGCCGGCGCGCGCCCGAACGACAGCGGCGCGGGCACGGCCGTACCCGGCCGCGCCGGTGCCGGGGACGGCCGCGCGGACGGGCTCGCGGGCGCCCGCGCGCGGCACCCGGCTGGCTCGGCCTACCGCGCCGCGCAGCGGACCGGCGAGGCGGCGGACGGCGAGGTCAACCGCGGGGCCGCCGCGGCCGCCAGGTCCGCCGGGGCTGGCGGCGGCGAGCGGCGCGAGGGCGTCGTCGCCACCGAAGGCTGGACCGGCCCGGAGCGGCGCGGACGCCGGGACCGGCGCGCCCCCGGGCCCGGCCGCCCGCCCGGTGGCATCGAGCGCCGCCGTGGTGACCGGCGCCGGCACAGCCGGGGCGGGTTCTCGGTGCGCAGCTGGTCGGGGCCGGACACGGTCGACCTCGACGACGCCCAGTGGCCGGACAGCGCCGCCCGGGCGATGCTGGAGCTAAGCCTGCTGGCCGCTGACCTGCCAGCGGACACCGACGACGACACGGCGCTGCTGGTGCTCACTACCTACCTCTCCGACCGGCCCGAGCTGGAGCTCGCGCTCCCGCCGGTCGGCGCGTCCGCCGGCCAGGCCAGGACGGCGGTGCGCGCGCTCGCCGAGCAGCGGGGGATCAGCCGGGCCGACGACGCGGCGCTGCTGGTCAGCGAGATCGTCACCAACGCCGTCCGGCATGCCCGCAGCGACGTCGTCGTCCGGATGTGGCTGGAGCCGGCGCGGCTGCGGCTGTCCGTCGAGGACCGGGAGGGCGGCACGCTGCCGCAGCCGGGCCGGGCGGCCAACGACCCCGAGGCCGAGTCCGGCTGGGGCCTGCTGCTGGTGGAGGCGCTGTCCGACGCGTGGGGGGTGCAGACGACGCCCACCGGCAAGCGCGTCTGGTTCGACCTGGACCTCGACCGCCCCGCCGAGCCGGCGTGAGCGCCGCGCCCCGGCGCGCGGGCCGGGCGGCGCGGGCCGGTGTGTTCAGGCGGAGGCGGCCTCGTCCATGTCGGTGTTGAGGTACTGCGACCACCGTGGGTCCATCCGACGGCTGCCCAGAATGCGCCAAGCGGCCCCGCTCGGCGCACGAGGCGCCGTGCGGAGCCGCCAGCCGAGTTCCGCGACGGCTCGGTCGGCTTTCAGGTGATTGCAGCGGCCGCACGCGGCCACCACGTTCTCCCACACGTGCGGGCCACCCCGCGAGCGCGGGATGACGTGGTCCAGGGATGTCGCCGGGGCGCCGCAGTAGACACACCGGTGGTGGTCACGGGCGAGCACGCCCTTGCGCGTCAACGGCACCTGCGTGCGGTACGGAACCCGGACGAATCGCGCTAACCGGACGACGACGGGAACCTCCACGGTCATCGACGCGGAGCGCAGCACCTGGCCGCCGGATTCGACCATGACTGCCTTGTCCGTGAGGACGAGGACCAGCGCCCGCCTTTGTGACACCACGCACAGAGGTTCGTACGTGGCATTGAGAACCAGCGCCTCTGCCACGCGCCGACCTCCTCAGCCAGTCGGCGGGCGCCCTCCCGGGAGCCCGTTCTTACCAGCGTCTCCGGTGACAATGCATAGTCAACCGCGTTTCGCTGCGGAACGCGAGCCACTTTGCATGGTCATCACGCGAACGAAAGTGGCGATGGACATATCTGGTCGCGTTTGTGACGCGCTGATGCCGACCAGATGACGGTCATGTCGCGGTGCGTGGCGTCCTGGACGCGCAGCGCGTGGCGCTCGGTGCCGGCTCCGGCGTCGACCCCGCAGTGCCGCAGACTGGACATATCGCCCGGTCCACCGTCGCGGGCCCCGGCTCGGCCAGCCGGCCGTGCCAGCGGACAACGCCAGGACCCGGCAGACCGCCTGTCCGGTCGCACCTCGGGCGGTGCCCTGGCGCCATGCCCTGGGCGCCGCCGCTCGTGACGACCGGGTCCACGGGCGGCGGCGCGACCTGCCGGGCCGGCTGGCGCTGGTGGCCCGACGCGGGCTGGCCGCGCCGCCCACGGCATCGCTGCCGGCCGGGCAGCGCCGTGGGGCGTCGCCACCGGCGG
>JADGHD010000590.1 GCA_019689615.1 Frankia sp.
GCCCGGCCCCTCCGCCACCCCCGCCGCGGCCCGCACGGGCGGCCTGGACGAGGTGGACCGGGCCCGGATCCGGTCGATGTGCGAGGCGCTGCGGTCGTCGTCGCTGCACCGGCTGCTTGGCGAGGTGTTCAGCGGCGTCGACGGCGCCCCGACGCTGATCGAGTCGATAACCCGCCACTGCGCCCTCGACCACGGCGCGCTGCTGGTCTTCCCCAACGAGTTCGAGGACGCGATCGCCGCGTTCGCCGAGATGGGTGCCGAGGCCGGCCCGGTGGTGCCCAGCGTGATCGTCAAGGCGCGGCTCGCCGACCGCTACAACATCCCGGCCGAACAGCTGGACGTGCGGCTGACCCACGCGGTGCTCACCGGCACCCCGGACGGCGCCCGGCGCACGGTCGAGGTGTTCATGCTGCGCACGTCGGCGGACCTGCCCGCCGGGATGATCGAACGCGAGCGCGGCATGGAGCTGGAGCGCCACGTCGCGCTGCGGCTGGTGGCGCCGGACCCGATCGTGATCCAGGGGCTGCGCTGGGTGCTGCGCGAGCACGCCGGCTTCCACTGGGACGGCGGCGGCTACAACCCGCACGACAACGCCGCCGCCGGCGGCACCAGCGCGCTCTACTTCCTCGGCTGGACGCAGGACCCGGCCGGCGGCGCTCCCCGCCGCCAGCGCATCGAGGTCAAGTTCCACGGCGACTTCTCCTACATCACGGCTACCCACGTCGAGCTGCCCAGCAGCGCCACCGCCGGCCGGGTGGGCGCCGTGCCCAGCCCGCGGACCGGCGAGATCACGCTGCCGCGGCAACAGCCCCACGGCACCTCACCCGTCCCGGCCGCCCAGGCCAGCACCGGCGCAGCGGCAACCGCCGCGGCCGCCGGCCGGCCCGCCAGCCGGGACCTGGTCGCCGGCAAGGACACCGCCGCCGGCTACGCGGTCCCCGAGATGGCCTCGGGCTACGCCAGCTACTACCTCGGCTACGCCGGCCCCGAGTTCCCGGTGGACGACGAGGACGACGACGCCCCGGCCGGCGCCCCCGCCCGCCGGGGCCCGTGGCTGGCGCCGATGACCCGCCGGCCGGACGGGGCGAACCGCGGCCGCACCGTCCCGGCCACCGGGACCGGGCAGCGCCTGCGCGCCCAGGCCCGCCGCCGCGCCGCCGACCTGCGCGCGGCGGTGCCGCCCGACCTCGCCGAGCTCGCCCCCCGGCTGCGCTCCGAGGTCAGCCAGTGGCTGCGCCCGGCGCCACGCTCCCGTGGCCGTTGAGCCGGCGGACGCCACCACGCCCACCGGGCCGCCCGCGCCGGCCGGTGCCCGCCGGCCGTCCCCAGCGACCCCGCCATGCCCGCGTGCCTGACCCGTCGGCGGCTCGATGACGATGGGCGGATGACTCCCGCCCGTCCGGCCGCTGGTGGCGGCCAGTGGGTGACCGTCGCGCCGGAGCGGCTCGCCGGCTGGCTGGGCCGCTTCGTCGACCACCACGGCCTGCCGGCCTCCTGGGACGTCGCCGCCGACCGGTCACGGGTCACGATCACCGCCGCGGACGGCGCGCGCGCCGAGTGCCACGTGCCCTTCCCACCGCTGCCGCCGGCCTCGCCGCCACCGCCAGCACCGCTCCCACCGCAGGGACCGCCACCAGCCCCGGCCGCCACCCGGCCGCCCGACGCGGACGGCGGCGGAGGCGGCGCCGACGACCCCGGCGGGACCGGCAACGACCGGCCGGCCACCCACCCGGACGACGACCAGCAGGCCGCGGGCCAGTACCTGGACCCGGCCGGATCGGCGCTGGTCGCCCACGCGCTGGCCCAGCGGCGGGTCGGCGTGCTGCTGGTCCGCCTCGGCGGGTACGCCGCCGGGGTGTTCGACGCCGGGCGGCTGGTCGCGTCGAGGACCGGCTCCCGGCAGGTGCACGGGCGCAGCGCGGCCGGCGGGTGGTCGCAACAGCGGTTCGCCCGGCGGCGCGAGGGCCAGGCCAGGGCCGCGCTCGCCGCCGCGGCCGACACCGCCGCGGCGGTGCTCGTGCCCGCGTCGCCCGGACTGGACGCGGTCGTGGCCGGCGGAGACCGGCGCGCGGTCACCCAGGTGCTGGCCGACCCACGGCTCGCCCCACTGCGGCCCCTGCTCGTCGCCGAGCCGTTCCTGACCGTCCCAGACCCGCGGCGCCGGGTGCTGGAGCAGGCACCACGGCTGTTCCGCGCCGTCCGCATCCGGGTCAGCGAGCCCGGCCAACCGCCGGGCACCCGCGACGACGGCGCCGACGAACCCGTTTAGAACACCAATTCCGGCCTGGTCCGACAGCCGGCACAAGACGCCCAAACAGCCCGCCGGCCCGGCCGGTCAGCGAGCCGCCGGACCACCCGGAGGACCGTTCATTCGGCACCTTTTCGCGCCGCATTTCCGGTTCGCGCGCGCGCCGTGGCGCTTGTCACGTTAGTCAACGCAGCGCGAGCACGCCGACGCGGTCCGGGAAACGCGGCGCAGAGCCCGTCACACGGAGTGCGAACGGTTGCCCCGAGAACGCGACGAGGTCACCTTCCGCATCATCATCCCGGTGCCGGAGCCGGTGCGACGGCCGCGTGGAACGGCGTGACGCCGGTCACCATGAAATCGCGGCCTTGCTGATCGGGTCTTCGCTCGGCATGGTGTTTCCCGGTGGCCGACGACGGGGTCGGACACCGCCGGACGGAATACCGCCCGGGCTGTTCCCGCGAGAAAGAACGCGGCGGGACACAGGCCCGCGGGCCCCAGCATTCCGACCGAGCGATTCGGGCCCCGACCGGCGCGGATGACCAAGCCGCCGGACTGCCCACCAGCGCATCGCGCACCCCGATCCCGGGGCCCCGGCCCGCGTGCCACCTGTCGGCACGGCGGCGTCAGCAGCCATTGGAACTCCCTCGTGCTGAGGAAGGACGAAACACTTGTCGAACGCGATCAGCCGAATCTCCAGGCGTGCCCGCATGGCCGTCCTCGCCCCGGTCATGGCGGCGAGCGTCATCGGCGCCGGTGTGGCGGCGGCACAGCCGGCCAGCGCGGCCGTCTCGGCGGACCGCTTTCTCTCCGCGGTGATCCCGTGCGAGTCCGGCGGCGACCCGCACGCCGTCAACCCGAGCGGCGCCGGCGGCCTGTTCCAGTTCATGCCGAGCACCTGGCGCGCGGTCGGCGGCAGCGGCCTGCCGCAGAACGCCAGCGTCGCGGAGCAGTGGAAGCGCGCCAAGATCCTGTACGCGCAGCAGGGCAGCAGCCCGTGGGTCTCCTCGCAGCACTGCTGGTCGAAGAAGCTCTGATTGGTCCAGAGCTGACTTCACCGGCCAGCGCGGCGCGTCCCAGCGTCACGCGGACCTGATAACCAGCGGCCCCCCGCCCACCCCCGCCGCCGGGCCCCCGCCCAACCCACCCCCCGCGAAAGCACCCAATTAC
>JADGHD010000591.1 GCA_019689615.1 Frankia sp.
GCGACCAGTGGCTACGCGACCAGTGGCCAACGGCGCCGGCCGGGAGCGAGGTCCGCGTCGGTCTGGGGCCCCGGCGCGTGTCCGGGAGGGGGGAGCCCGACGGCTGGCGCGGTTCGCGCCGGGGAGGTGCACGATGAGCGTCGATGCCCCACGGCCGATTTCCTCGCAGACTCCACCCGCCGAAGTCACCTATGACCACCTGATCATTCCGCCGCACTGGCGTCGGTCGCAGGAGTCCGCCCCCGGAAGCGCGAACCCGTTGTTCCCGTCGGATGCGCCGGCGCCCGACGCAGCCGGCCCGCACAGCGGGCCGATGCTGACCGGGCCGATGACCGGCCCGCTGCTCGTCGGCACGACCGCCCGGGCGTTCGCGAAGCTCGACGACATGATCCGGCTGAGCGACGAGGACAGGACGGTGATCGACGCCCGCCGGGACGAGGCGGAGCGCGCGCTGCGCGCGATCTTCCCGCCGCGGTGCGCGCTGCCGCTGGTGGGCGTCGCCACGATCGGCTCGGCCGGCCGGGACACGATGATCCGCCCGCTGGACGAGGTCGACATCTTCGCCGTGTTCAGCGCCGCCAACAGCGCCTGGAAGCGGTTCCGCTGGGACTCCCGGGACCTGCTGCTGTGCGTGCGCAACGCGATCGGCGGCGACCGGGTGCAGACGATCGGCACCCGCGGCCAGGCGTTGCGGGTCGTCTACGACACCCCGCCCGACGTGCACCTGGTGCCGGCGTTCGACCACCCGAGGGCCGGCTACGTCATGCCGGACCGGGTCGGCGGCTGGCTGCCGACCCGCCCGGAACGGCACGCCAGCTGGACGGAGGACCTCGGCCCGCGGGTGATCTCCGCTATCCGGCTGCTCAAGGCGTGGAACCGGGTCTACGGCAGCCACCTGCGCTCGTTCCACATCGAGGTGCTGGCGGGCACGGTCCTCGCCGGCCGCGGGCTGAACACCCGCCAGGCGCTGGCGACCGTCTTCCGGCACATGGACGAGGTGGGGCTCGCCGTCGGGGACCCGGCGGACGTCGGCGGGGACCTGTCGCACTACCTGCGGCCGGACGATCTCGCCGCGCTCGCCGATCCGATCCGCCAGGCCAGGACGTACTCCGAGAAGGCCGTCGCGGCCGAGGCCGCCGGCAACCACGAGGACGCCGTCGCGCTCTGGGGCGCGATCTTCGGCCCGGAGTTCCCCACCTTCGGCTGACGGCACCGTCCGCCGCCCGCCCGCGCCCCGGCGCGCGCCTACCTACCGCCCCCGACGGCGTCGAGTTCGCCGTTGGCTGACGGGCTCCGCGCGGACTGGTCGTCGCCGGGCCGGCGGGAGAGCCGGCTCGGCCACCACATCGCCCGGCCCAGGTCCAGTGCCAGCGCCGGCACCAGCACGGACCGGACCACCAGCGTGTCGAGCAGCACGCCGAACGCGACCAGGAAGCCGATCTCGGCCAGCTGCACCAGCGGGAAGATGAACAGCACCGAGAACGTGGCCGCGAGGACCACGCCGGCCGAGGTGATGACGCCGCCGGTGACCGCGAGCCCGCGCCGCACCCCCGGGCGTGGCCCCAACCGAGCCGCTTCCTCGCGTACCCGCGTCATCAGGAAGATGTTGTAGTCCACGCCCAGCGCGACCAGGAAGATGAAGCCGTACAGCGGCAGCGCCGGGTCCGAGCCGGGGAACTCGAACACGTGGCGGAACACCAGCGCCGACACCCCGAGCGCCGCCAGGAACGACAGCGCCACCGTCGCGATCAGCAGCACGGCGGCGACCACTGACCGCAGCACCACCCCGAGGATCATCAGCACAACGACCAGCACCAGCGGGATGACCAGCGCCTGGTCGCGGGTCGCGGTCGTGCGTACGTCCAGGTTCGCCGCGGTGTTGCCGCCGACCAGCGCGTCACCGCCGGGCACAGCGTGCACGGCTTCCCGCAGCCGCTCGATGGTGTCGTACGACTCCTGGCTGTCCGGCGGGTCGGCCAGCACCACCAGGAACTGGACCAGCCCGGCGCCGCGGGCGTCCTCGGCCGAGCCGGCGATCCCCGGCGTCGCGCTGATCGCGTGGCCGATCTCCCTGGCCGCGGACTCCCTGCCGACCACGTAGGTCGGCTGGGTCGCCCCCGGCGGGAAGTGCGCCTCGGCGAGGCGCTGCCCGGTGACCGCGTCCGTCGTCTCCCGGAACGCGTCCTGCTGGCGCAGGCTCGTGTCCACGCCGACCAGGCCGGTCGCCAGCGCGCCGAGCACCACCACGGTGGCCAGCCACACCGTGCGCGGCCGGCGCGAGATCGCCGCGCCGACGCGCGCCCACAGGCCGGACTGCTCGCCATCGTGCCCGCCCAGCCGGGGGATGAACGGCCAGAACAGCCCGCGCCCGCAGACCACCATGGCCGCGGGCAGCAGCGTGAGGATCGTGACCAGCGAGACCACGATGCCGATCGCGCCGACCGGGCCCAGCCCGCGGTTGGAGTTGAGCTCACCGGCGAGCAGGCAGAGCAGGCCGAGCACGACGGTGCCGGCGGAGGCCACGATCGCCGGAGCGGCCCGGCGCAGGGCCACCCGCATCGCGTCCGCCGGGACGGCGTACCTGGTCAGCTCCTCGCGGTAGCGGGCGATCAGCAGCAGCGCGTAGTCCGTGCCGGCGCCGAACACCAGCACCCGCAGGATGCCGGCGCTCTGCCCGTTGACCGTCAGGTCCGCGTGCCTGGCCAGCAGGTAGACGATGGCCGTCGCAACCTGGTCGGCGATCGCGACTGCGGTGAGCGGCACCAGCCACAGCAGCGGGCTGCGGTAGACGATCAGCAGGATCACGGCGACCACGCAGGCCGTGACCAGCAGCAGCGCCGTGTCCACCCGGCTGAACAGGGTGTAGGTGTCGACGACGACGCCGGCCGGGCCGGTGACCGCGGTCTCCAGGCCGGGCGGTGCCAGCCCGCGCACGGTCGTGCGGATCGACCTGACCTCGGCCGCGAACGCGTCCGCGTCCGCCCGGTGCACCAGCGGGACGACGAGCATCGCCGCCTCCCCGTCCGGTGCCGGGATGGGCGGGCCGAGCGGCGCGGTCGCGATCGGCGCGAGGTGCGCGGCCGCCGCGCTGATCGCGTTCTGGTCGGCGGCGGTCAGCCCGCCGTCCCGGGCGAAGACCACGACGGCCGGGATCGCGTCGTCCCCGGGCAGCTCGCGCTGCAGGGCCAGGACCCGGCTGGACTCGGCGTCCGGGGAGAGGAAGGCCGCGGCGTCGTTGCTCTGCGCGTCCCCCAGCCGGGCCGCCAACGGGGTGGCCAGCACGATCACCGCCAGCCAGCACAGCAGCAGGAGCCACCGGCCGACGCGGCCCAGCCGGGCCCGCCCAGCCCGCCGCCCGGGCAGCCCACCGCCCGCGGCCGGCCCCGGCTCGCCGACCATCCCGCCGTGC
>JADGHD010000592.1 GCA_019689615.1 Frankia sp.
TGGCGTCACGGCGGGCGGCGGTGCCGCCTGGCTGGGCGGTGGAGGCGGCGGCTGGGTCGTTGGCAGAGCCGACGGGGTGGGCGTGGGCGGCGGAGTCGTCGGCGGTGCCGGTGGCGTGGACGGCGGCGGCGACGGGGTGACCGGGTCGGGTGGCGGAGCCTGGCCGGACCCGCCGCCGTCGTTGTGGCCCTGGGCATCGTCGTACTTCTCGATCGTGGTGATCGAGCCGTCGGTCCTGATGATGCCGGCGGCCCGGCCCGCCGGGTCGTTGAAGAACATCACCGAACCGGCGGGCCGCAGGTCGAACCGCGTCCCGTTGGGGACCGGGACGTTCGCCGTCGCGCTCACCTCGCGCCTGGCCAGGTCGACGACGATGACCTGGCTGGCGGTGAAGTCCGGGACGAAGACCAGGCCGGCCGTCTCGACGGGCTGCCCGAGCTCGTGCCCGGCGGTGTCGAGATCCACGACGTCGGCGCAGCCGCCGGTCGCGAGATCGGCCAGGAACAGCAGCCCGCGGCGCTGGCTGGCCAGCAGGACCCACTCGCCCGCGTCGGCGCGCAGCTGGCCCGGCGGTGGGGCCGCGCCAGCGCCGCCGACCACGACGGTCTGGTCGCCCGCCGCGCCGCCGAGGCAGGCCCCCGCGGCGCGCACGCCGTCCGCCCGCAGTGGCCGGGCCCGGCCGCTGGCCAGGTCCACCGCCACGGGCCGGCCAGCCACCGACACCAGCCAGGTCAGGTCGGGATCGACCGCCGGGCGGCGGGTCAGCCGGCCATCCTGGTCGATCACGAGCAGGTCCCCGGTTGCCCCGTCGATCAGCCACAGTTGGTTGGCGTCGTCGGCGAGCACGCCGTTGTCCCGGATCTGGGCGTCCACCGGGAGTACCCGGCGGACCTCCAGCGTCCGCGGGTCGACGACGAGGACCAGCCCTCGGTCCGGGTTCACGGCGAACAGCACGTCCGGGCCCGGGTACAGCTCGACGCGCTCGCGGGCCCGGGAGAACGGCGCCGGCGGCCCACTCACCCGGTGCGTCGCCCCGTCGACCCGCAGCACCGTCCCATCAGCGGTGGACACGAACGCGTCGGCGCCGGCCTGCACCGCCACCGGGTCCGCCGCGCCGATGTCGACCCGGGCGAGCACCTGCGCCGACGCCCCGTCCACCAGCGCCGCCTGCCCCACCTCGGCGGACACCAGCCACGCGACACCGTCGTCCAGGGCGACCGCCCGCCGCGGCACCCCGTCCGGCCGCCCGGCCGCGAGCCCGACCGCGGCACCGACCGCCAGCGCCAGAAGCAGCCCGCGGACCAGCCACACCCAGGCGGGCCGCCGGCCGAGCGGCGCGAGCCAGCCCGGCCGCCGGCTCGCCCGGGTCGGCGTGCGTGCCACCATGCCTTCGCCAGACAGGGCAGTCATGACCTGATCGCCTTCCTAGCCGGGATCGGCGAAGCCGCGGCCCGACTCGCGCTGCGGCCGGCCGCGCGACCAGTACCAGTGGGCGAGGAAGTCCGCCGGCCCGCCGGGGGCGGTCGGCGCCGCCGCCGCGCCGGCCATCGGGGGCCCGGCCTGCGGCCCCGGCACCTGCGCGGGGTCTGTCGGCGCCGCCGGGGCCGCGCCCGCCGCGGGCACCGACGCCAGGTCGTCGGGCGAGCCGGCGGCCACCGCGGCCACAGGAGCGCCGGCAGGGGGCCTGGCCAGGGTGCGCGGGTCCAGCAGCGCCCGGACCCGGCCGGACCAGCCCATGGCCGGCCGCAGCGCCGCCCGGATCTCGCCCACGAGCGCCCACGCCCGCGCCGGGTCACCGCCGCGGGGCCCGTCGACGCCGAACACCACCTCGTCCGTCAGCGCCGCGAGCTGGCGCAGCGGCCCGGCCGCTGGCGCGGTGCGCGGCTGGGCCGCGACGGCGCGGACGAGCTCCTGCCCGGTCAGCGCGGCCGACCGCGGAACGCCGACCTCGCCGAGCCGGTCCCTGGCCTCCCACCAGGCCCCCAGCACCTGGTCGCCGGGACCACCACGGTGGCGCCTGGTGACGCGGCGGCGGGTCTTCTCGGCGGCGACCAGCAACGGCGCGGCCAACGCCGCCGCGCCCAGCCCGATCAGCAGCAGGTAGGGCCAGCCGAGCCCGCCGTCGTCGGCGCCGGCGCCGGGCAGCAGCCGGCGCCGCTCCGGCGCGATCACCGCCGGGTTCTGGCCCTCGTCGCCCTCGGTGGCCGACTCCGGGGTGGCGGCCGACGGCGGCGGCTCGCGGGAGATCGAGCGGGTCAGGTCGCTGGTGTCCGTCGGCTCGAACGCGACCCAGCCGATGCCATCAAAGAGCACCTCGGGCCAGGCGTGCGCGTGGTGGCTGGTCACCTCGAGGGCGCCGTCGGCCGTGGTCGCGCGCTCGGGCAGCAGGTATCCGACGCTCACCCGGGCCGGGAAGCCGAGCGAGCGGGCCAGCACGGCGAACGCGGCCGCGTGCTGCTCCGCGTAGCCACGGTGGGCGACCTGGTCGGCGCCGGCCAGCAGGCCGATCAGCCGCGCGTACGAGTGGCCGGGCGTCGCGCCCAGGTCGTAGGGGAACCGGCGGGCGTCGCGCAGGTAATCGGCGAGCGCCACCAGCTTGGCGTAGGCGGTGGTCTGCCCGTCGGTGACCCGCCTGGCCAGCGCGAGCAGCTGGGCCCGCAGGTCGGCCGGCAGGTTCGGGAGCACCCGGAAGGCGTCCGCCGCGGCGCCGGTCGCGACGGTCGCCGACGCCAGCCGCTCCTCGGCCGGCACCGGGACCTGGGTTGTCAGGGTCAGGTGGCTGTCGGCCCTCGGCGGCGCGAGCACGGCGACCGCGCCGGCCGCCGGGTCGAACGCCGGCCCGCGCCGCTCGTCCCCGCGCACGCCCGCCAGCTCGATCGTGGTGGGCTGGCCGACGGTCGGCAGCATCACCTCGTCGTAGTCGTCGAAGGTCACCTCCAGGTGCACGTCCAGCAGCTCGACGGTGGGCTCCGGCTGGTCGTCCGGCCTGGGCAGCACCCGGTCGACGGCGACGTAGTCCCCGTCGTTGCGCCAGCTGGCGCCGTCGAAGTCGCCGAGAGCCGCGATCCGCAGCCGGGGCGCGGTGCCCGCCGGCCACGCCTCGGCTGGCCAGATGTCGATCTGCGGCGCCGCCCGCACGGTGAACAGCCCGACCGGCTCCTGGGTCTCCAGCTGCGTGCGCACCCGTACCAGCGGGTTGAGCAGGGCGATGTCGTCGACAGGTGGACGGCTGTGCTCGCGGGGGTCGAACCGGTCCGCGGGGTCGATCGGCGCGGCGACGCCGGCGACCACGCTCAGCAGCACGACCAGCGCGGCCACCGGGAGCCCGACCGCCAGCGGCCCGACCAGCAGCCGCGACGGCTGCCCGCCCGCCGGATCGCCACCCGCCCGCCAGCCGGGCCAGTTG
>JADGHD010000593.1 GCA_019689615.1 Frankia sp.
GCGGGCGGGCCGGGTGGCGAGCGCCGCCGCCAGGCTGGCCCACGGCCGCGCGCCAGCCTGCTCGCCCGGCTCATCGCCGCCGGGCCGGGGCGCGTCACCGGGCCGGCTGGAGTCCGGCCGGTCGGCGGGGGCTGGCGGCAGGTCCTGCTCCAGCCAGGCCGGCAGCAGGTCGAGGTCGTCGATCCTGGCCAGGTTGACCGCCACCCACCCGTCGGCGGCGGGCAGCAGCCGGGCCGCGCCGCCGGCGGAGAGCTGTCCCTGGCGGGCCAGCCCCGCGGCGGCCGCCCGTTCGCCGAGGAGCTGGCCGGCGCTCGCCGGCGGGTGCTGCGCTGAGCCGGCGGGCGGCGGCAACGGGTGGCCGAGGTCGGCGGCGAGCTGGCGGACGACGGCGAGCGCCCCGTCGAGCCGGGCGACCAGCGGCACCGGGAGGCCGAGGGGTGCCGCGTCCGGGTGCCCGGTCAGCGCCATCGCGCCGCTGGCGGCCCAGGCCGGCTCCACCGCGCCGACACCGCCCGCCGTCGGCCCGATCCGGCCGGCCCGCAGGTCGGCGGCCCAGTCGGTGAGCACGGCCGGCAGCAGCGTGGTCGGCACGGCCATCCTCACCTCCATCTCCATCGCCGGGCGCAGCGGCGGCTCGCCAGCCCGTCGGCGGCCGGGCACCTGGCTGGCTGTCGCCCGCCTCACCAGCACGGCGGGCGGTTGCGCCGGGTCCTGCGGCGCACGAGCCCGCCAGCACGGGCGCCGGCCGGGCTGGGGCGCCTGGGCCGTTCTGGCCGGGGCGCCGGCATGGCCCGCTGCCCTACGGTATGGCCGTGACCACCGTGACGCTGGGCCACGAGCCGCTGCCAGCCGAGACCGCGCTCGACCTGGTCAGCTCGCTCGGGCCGGCGGACCTGGCGGACGTGTTCCCGGCGCCGGTCCTGCTCGTCGACCTGGCCGGGGCCGACCCCGCGGCGCTGACGGCGCTGGCCGCGCGCAGGCCTCCGCTGGTGCTGGTCGGGGTGGACTCCGCCGCCGGAACGCCACCGGCCGCCGGAACGCCACCGGCCGCCGGAGCGCCACCGGCCGCCGGAGCGCCACCGGCCGCCGGGGCGCCGCTGCCCCCGGGCGCCGCCGCGCTCGACGTGGTGATCCCGGAGGTGCTGCCGCCGGACGGCGCCGATGGCGAGACGCAGGCCGGGTTCGCCGCCGCGGTCGTGCGCGGGGTGGCCGAGCACCCCGAGGCGGCGGTGGCCCTGGTCGGGCTGCTGCGGATGACCGAACACCTGCCGCCGCTCGACGGGCTGGCCGCCGAGTCGCTGGCGTACTCCATGCTGCTCGCCGGGTCCGACTTCGCCCGCTGGCTGGCCGCCCGCGGGCCGCGCCGCCACCGGGACAGCGAGCAGCCGCTACTCGTCCGGCGGGACGGCGGCCGGCTGGTGCTGACGTTCAACCGGCCGCAGGCCCGCAACGCGTTCGACACCAACACCCGGGACGCGCTCATCGCCGCGCTGCGCGCCGCCGCGGCCGACGACACGCTGACCGAGATCCACCTGACCGCCCTCGGCCCGGCGTTCGGGGCCGGCGGCGACCTCACCCAGTTCGGCACCGCCGGCGACGTCACCCGCGCGCACCTGGTACGCACCGGCGCCAGCGCGGGCGCGGAGATCCTGCGCTGCCCGCACCGGGTGATCGCCCACATCCACGGGGCCTGTGTCGGGGCCGGCATCGAGATCCCCGCGTTCGCCGCCCGGGTGATCGCCACCCCCGACACCGCGATCCAGCTCCCCGAGCTGCGCCTCGGCCTTGTCCCGGGCGCCGGCGGCACGGTCAGCGTGACCCGGCGCATCGGCCGCCGCCGCACCGCCTGGCTCGTCCTGTCCGGCGCCACCCTGGACGCTCAAACCGCTGCGCGCTGGGGCCTCGTCGACGAACTGGCCGACACCCGCCCGCCGCCCCGTTAGGGCCTCGTCTCGTGGATCTTCGGGAGCGGCACGTGTCCGCCGCCGCACGAGCGGGCCCGTGCGAAGCGATCCGGGTAGCGTGCGCCGTCAGCGGGCGCCGCCGCGGGAGCCCACAGGCCGCGGGACGCGCCCGCTCGACCTTCGCCCTCGACCTGGACAGGACGGACCATGAGCGAGATCCGTTACGAGGTCACTGACGGTGTCGCCGTCGTCAGCCTGGACGCGCCGGCCCGGCGCAACGCGCTCACCCTGGCGATGGCGGCCGAGTTCGTCGCCGCGCTGGACCAGGCGGACGCGGACGACGCCGTCGGCGCGGTGGTGATCGGGGGCGGGCCCTCGTTCTGTGCCGGCGCCGACCGGGCGCTGCTGGCCGCGGCCGGCACCGCGCCGGCCGACGACGAGCACTTCAGCGCGATCGAGACGATCTACCAGGCCTTCCTGCGGGTCGGCTCGGTCCGCACGCCCACGGTCGCCGCGGTGCGCGGCGCCGCCGTCGGCGCGGGGCTGAACCTGGCCCTGGCCACCGACCTGCGGATCGTCGCCCGCGACGCCCGGCTGATCTCCGGCTTCCTCCCGCTGGGCATCCACCCGGGCGGCGGCCACTTCGCGCTGCTCAACCGCTCGGCCGGCCGGGAGGCGGCGGCCGCGATGGGCCTGTTCGGCGCGCGGATCAACGGCGAGCGCGCGGTCGAGCTGGGGATGGCCTGGCAGGCGGTCGACGACGCCGAGGTCGACCAGACCGCGTTCGACCTCGCAGCCCAGGCCGCCAGGGACCCGGTGCTGGCGAGGCGGGTGGTCGCCTCCTTCCGCCGGGAGACCGGGGTCCCGGGCGTCACCTGGGAGGTCGGCGTCGACCTCGAGCGCGCCGCCCAGATGTGGTCCATGCGCCGCAAGGACGCCGCCCAGTCCGGCTGACGGACGTGAGGCGTCTGCACGCCCGCGCGGCCGGCTGGCACGGGGCGGGTCTGGAAGGCGACGTGCCAATCGTCGCGCTCGGGCTCGCCGTCGATCCTGCCGTCCCAGGAGTGGCGCCTACCCGGAGCCAAGGCCAGTGGGCCACGTTGATCGCGAGGAAGACGTTCAGGGGTGAGCCCTTGGCCAGCCCGTCGGCAACCGCTCGTCGATCGCGATGTCGTCGCGGCCGAGGAAGAAACGCAGCCCGTCACGGACCCGTTCACGGACCTGGGTGAGGCTGTCGCCTCCCGCTGCCCACCCGGGAACGTCGCCGGACTCGGCCCACCACAGGCCGTCCTCCTCGTGGTACACCACGGCGATCTCGTCCATGGTCAGCCTCGTCCTCGCTTGGGCCAACGTCCTTCACCAGGATCTTCCGAACCAGCCTGGCAGCGACGTCATCCCCGTCCCCAACAGCCACCCGTCCGGTCAGGGCGTCGGCTATCCGTAGGCGGACCCGGTCAAGGGGCCAGGGCGAGCCGTGGTGGCGGCCAGGGCGGGCTCGGGG
>JADGHD010000594.1 GCA_019689615.1 Frankia sp.
GGCCAGCGTTCCCGGCCTCGCGCGGTCCCTGGCCTTCCCCGGGTCGTGGCCCGGCTCGCCGCGCCGGACCGCGGCCGACCCACCCCCCGCCTCGCTTCGTCGTCGTCACCCGCAACCAGGAGCCGCCGTCATGGAGTTCAACCTCGCGGACCTCTTCGAGCACGCCGTCGACCGTTACCCGGACCGGGAGGCCGTCGTCGCCGGGCCGGCCAGGCGCACCTACGCCGAGCTGGAGGAGCGCGCGAACCGGATGGCGCACCACTTACTCGGCGCCGGGGTGCGCGCCGGTGACCACGTCGCGATCTACGCGTACAACGTGGTCGAGTGGGTGGAGGCGATGCTCGCCGCCTACAAGATCCGCGCCGTCTGCGTGAACGTCAACTTCCGCTACGTCGCGGAGGAGCTCGCCTACCTCCTCGGCAACGCCACCCCGGTCGCCCTGGTCTTCCAGCGCCAGTTCACGTCACGGGTCGCCGAGGTCGCGCCCAAGGTGCCCAGCCTGCGCCACCTCGTCGTGGTCGAGGACGGGACGCCGGCCGAGACCGTCGACGCCGAGGCGCTCGGCGCGGTCCGCTACGAGGACGCGCTGGCCGCCGGCCGGCCGGACCGGGACTTCGAGCCGCGTTCCGGCGACGACCGCTACCTCCTTTACACCGGCGGCACCACCGGGATGCCCAAGGGCGTGATCTGGCGGCAGGAGGACGTCATCTTCGCCCTGGGCGGCGGCATCGACCTGGTGACCGGCGAGCGGGCCAAGCGCCCGGAGGAGATGGCCGAGAAGGGCAAGGACGGCGTCCTCACCTCGCTCCCGATCGCGCCCCTGATGCACGGCGCGACCCAGTGGGGCCTGCTCAACAACCTGAGCAAGGGGAACAAGACCGTCCTCGTCGACCACTTCGACCCGGCCGAGGTGTGGCGGCTGGTCGAGGCCGAGAAGGTCAACCTCATCATGATCACGGGCGATGCCATGGCCCGCCCGCTGTACGAGGCGCTGGACGAGGCCCAGGCCGCCGGCGTCGACCTGTCGTCGCTGTACGCGTTGTCGTCGAGCGCGGCGCTGTTCTCCCAGGTGCTCAAGGAGGCGTTCATGGAGCGCCTCAACCTCGTCGTCAGCGACGGCGTCGGCGCATCCGAGGCCGGCTCGCACGGCGTGGGCCTCGCGGTGAAGGGGCAGACCGGCGAGCAGGCCGCCGGCGTGCGGGTGAAGCCGATCGAGGACGCGATCGTCGTCGACGAGGACATGAACCCGCTCGGTGTCGGGCAGATCGGCCGGCTCGCCCGCTGCGGCAACATCCCGATCGGCTACCTGGGCGACCCGAAGAAGACCGCCGAGGTGTTTCGCATCGGCAAGGACGGCAAGCGCTACTCGGTCCCCGGCGACTTCGCCCGGCTGGAGCCGGACGGCACGATCACGCTGCTCGGCCGCGGCTCGGCGACGATCAACTCCGGTGGGGAGAAGATCTTCCCCGAGGAGGTGGAGGGCGCGCTGAAGCGGCACCCGGACGTCTACGACGTGATCGTCGTCGGCGTCCCGCACGAGCGCTGGGGCGAGACCGTCGCCGCCGTGGTCGCGCCACGCCCCGGGACGGCGCCGACGCTGGAGGAGCTGCAGACGCACTGCCGCCAGTTCATCGCCGGCTACAAGGTGCCGCGGGTGCTCAAGATGGTCGAGTCGACCGTGCGCACCCCGAGCGGCAAGGCCGACCTGGTCTGGGCGCGCAACGAGGCGATCGCCGCGGCCGCCGCCGCGGCCGGGAGCTGACCGTGCCGTCATCCGTTTCCGCCGTGGCGCCGCAGACGCCGGTGCTCGTCGGTGTCGGCGTCGCCGCCCGGCCGCCCCAGGCCGGGGCGGAGCCGGTCTCGGCGGTCGAGCTGATGACCGCGGCGACCGAGGCGGCGGCCGGCGACGCCAGCCCGGCCGCCGCCAGCCCCGCCGGGCTGCTCGGGCTGGTCAGCCGGGTCTACGTTCCGCGCGGGAGCTGGGACGACGTCGACCCGGGCCGGGAGATCGCCCGCCGGGTCGGTCTCGGCACGGCGGGCGGCGGCGAGGTGCGCACGGCCCTGGCCGAGCTCGGCGTGCTGCAGCAGACCCTGATCACCAGGGCCTGCCAGGACATCGCCGCCGGGCGCGCGCAGGCCGTGCTCGTGGTGGGGGCGGAGGCGGCGCACCGCACCGGCCCGGTGCGCATGCGCCTGGTCGGCGGCAGCGGCACGGCGGCGCCGTCCGACGCCGGGCCGGTGCGCGAGCCGGACGAGCGGCTGGTCCCGGACGGCGACATCCTCGTCCGGCTGGAGATCAGCCGCGGCGCCTACCTGCCGGTGCGCCAGTACGCGCTGCTGGAGACGGCGCTGCGGGCCGCGGACGGGCTCGCCGTGGACCGGCACGCCGCCGAGGTCGCCGAGCTGTGGGCCGCCTTCTCCCGGGTCGCCGCCGGCAACGAGCACGCCTGGGCGCGCGCCGAGGTGGCGCCGGCCGACCTCGGCCCGTCGGCGCGCAACCCGATGATGTCCTGGCCGTACACCCGGTCGCACTGCTCACGGGCCGGCGTCAACCAGGCGGCGGCGCTGCTGCTGTGCTCGGCCGATGCCGCCCGCCGCCTCGGCGTGCCCCGCGAGCGCTGGGTGTTCCCGGTGGCGGCGGTCGAGTCGAACGCGATGGTCCCGGTCACGGCCCGGCCGGAGCTGGCCCGCTCGCCCGGCTTCGCCGCCGTCGGCGAGCGGCTGACGGCGCTGGCCGGCGTGGCCCCGGCCGACGTCGACCTGCTCGACCTGTACAGCTGCTTCCCGGCGGCGGTCCGGCTGCAGGTCAGGGAGCTGGGCCTGGCCGGGCGCCCGGCGGGGGAGCTGACCGTCACCGGGGGGATGACGTTCGCCGGCGGCCCGCTGAACAACTACGTGTTCCAGTCGACGGCCGCGATGGCCCGCCGGCTGCGGGAGGCTGCCAGCGGCAGCCGGGGCCTGGTCACGTGCATCTCCGGGATGGTCACCAAGCAGGCCGGCCTGCTGTGGAGCACCGAGCCGGCCGCGGCGGGCTTTCGCGCCGAGGACGTCACCGCCACCGTCCGGGCCCGCGAGGTGCCGCTGGAGCTCGTCGACCCGGACGCGGACGGCCCGGTGCTGACCGGCCGGGTCGCCGGCTACACGGTCGCCTGCGCCAGCGGCGAGCCGGAGCGGGCGATCGCGGTCGTCAGCCTCGACGGCGGTGGCCGCACGGTCGTGACCAGCACGTCCGCCGACGTCATGACCGCGATGACCACCGAGGAGTGGGTCGGCCGCTCGGTGAAGCTGCGGGCGGACACGCTGCTGCCGTGACGCGCGCCGGGGCGGGTGGCTGTTGGGCGGGCGGCGCGGCCAAGGCGCCGCCAGCGCCCGCTGCCGGCCGCCGGCCCCGGCGCGCTCACCGCA
>JADGHD010000595.1 GCA_019689615.1 Frankia sp.
GCACCGCCCACTCCGCCCGCGGCCAGACCCTGCACCTACTCGAGAACCGGCCCTGGGCCGACGCTCTTGTGAGGGGGGACGGCGAGGCGTCGTGCCGGTCATCGATGCCGGCAGGTCCGGGCGTCGTCGGCGGCTGTATCGTGCGCGACGGTCACGTGGCCTCCGTATGGCGTGGCGCGGCGAGCTTGGCCCGTAACGCCTTCTTGTCGATCTTCCCGGTGGGCAGCACCGGCAGCGTTTCGACGATCACCACCGACCGGGGCGCCTTGTAGCGGGCGATCCGGTCGGCGACGTGCTCGCGAAGCTCGGCGGCATCCAGCGTTGTGCCGGCCGCGACCGCCGCGGGGATGAGTTCGACGACGGCGCACACCGCCTCGCCGAACCGCTCGTCCGGCACGCCGACGACGGCGCAGCGGGCGACCACCGGGTGGGTTGCGACGGCGTCCTCGACCTCGAGAGAGTAGATGTTCTCGCCGCCGCTGATGATGATGTCCTTTTTCCGGTCGACGAGGTGTAGAAGGCCCTCCTCGTCGATGAGGCCGATGTCGCCGGTGCAGCACCAGCCGTCGGCCAGGGTGGCGGTGGTCGCCGCGGAGTCGTTCCAATAGCCGCGGAACATGGCGGGAGAGGCGACGAGGATCTCCCCCGGGGTGCCGGGTGGGCAGTCGGCGCCGTCGTCGTCGACGATGCGCACCTCGACGTCCGGGAAGGGGTGCCCGACGGAGGCGAGCCGGCGGTCGCGGGCCGGCCCCTCGCCGCGGTGCAGTTCCCGGGGCAGTCCGGAGGTCATGACCTCGGTCTGGCCGTAGAGGTTGAGGAACCCGGCGCCGGGCATGGCCGCCAGCGCGGCCCGCAGCGTCGTCGCGGTGATGGGGGCGGCCGAGTAGACGACCGTGCGCACGCCGGCGAGCGCGCCGGACGCGCCGGACGACGCCGCCTCGGTGAGCAGCGCCTGCAGCATTGTCGGCGCGAGGTGCAGCACGGTGACCCGCTCGGCCGGCACGTCGGCGAGCACCGCCGCCGGGTCGAACTGGCGGTGCAGCACGGCGGTCCCACCGCGGGCGTGTACGCCCAGGCCCATCGCCATCGCGCCGACGTGGAACAGCGGCATCGTCAGCAGGATCCGGTCGTCGCTGCCGGTGCGCATCTCCGCGTTCATCATGTGCGCGCCGGCGAACAGCTCCCGCTGGCCGAGGATGGCGCCCTTCGGCAAGCCGGTGGTGCCGCTGGTGAAGATCAGGCAGGCGATGTCGTCCGGCCGGGCGGCGAAGGGCAGGTCGGCGCCGGCAGCCGAGGCGACGAACTCCTCGTAGCCGACGAGGCCCGGGATCGCGGTCGTCGCGCCCAGGCCGAGCGCCGCGGCGACCGCGCCGCCCCAGCTGTCCGGCGGGTCGATCCGCACGACCAGATCGAGGTCGAGGCCGACGCGGACGGCCTCGACGACCGGCAGGAACTCGGCGTCGACGAACAGCACGCGCGGCCGCGCCTCGGCGAGGATCCGGGCGATCTCGAGCGGCGCCAAGCGGAAGTTGACGGTCGCGACAATGATGCCGGAAAGCTGTCCCGCCGCCAGCACCTCGCCGAACGCGATGCTGTTGCGGCCGAACAGCGCGATCCTGTCGGCGCGGCGCAGCCCGACGGCGGCCAGCGCCGCCGTCAGCGCCGCAGCCCGGCTGTAGAGCTCGTGATGGGTGATGCCGTGGCCGTCTGCGCGGTAGGCAGGCACGTCCGCGAAGCGCTCCGCGTTACGCCGGACGATGTCCCCAAGACCGTGGTCGATGCGGTGATCTGCCGTCACGAAGTGCTCCGTCGGGGGCTTGGGCATTAGTATTTGACGATGATGTCAATCAAGCCGTCCCTGGGCAAGGACGCCCGCCCGCCGCTGGTCGTCGACCCACGTACCACCGCCGTCGTCTGTATCGAGTGCCAGGAGGGCGTGCTCGGCACGTCGACGCCGCTGCCCGCGCTCGCGGCCGCGGCCGCGGGGGTCATCGCCGGCATCGAGCGGCTGGTCACGACGGCCCGCGCCGCTGGCGCGACCGTGGTGCACGCGACGTTCGAGGGCTGGCTCGGCGGCACCGAGTACGGCACCGCGCCGCTGTGGCGCGCGCTCACGCCGCATACGGGCCACTGGGCGCCGGGGGACCAGGCCACCCGTGTCCTGCCCCGGCTGCTGGCGCCCGAGGACCTGGTGCTGCCGCGGCACCATGGGCTCTCCCCGACGTGGGGGACCGAACTGCTGGCGGTGCTGCGCGCGCGGGGGGCGACCACCATCGTGTTCGCCGGGGTCTCGCTCAACGTCGCCGTCCCGCTCGCGGTGGGCGAGACGGTGCACGAGGGCTTCCGCGTCATCGTCCCGCGCGACGCGGTGGCGGGCACCCCGGCCGAGTACGGCGAGCTGGTACTGCGTAACACGATCGCGATGCTCGCCAGGGTCGTCACCGTCGACGAGCTGGCCGCCGCCTGGGCGCGCGCCCAGTCCTGGGACCCGGTCGGTCGGGATTTGGCGAATCAGTCAAATCTAGGTTAGCGTTTGCTGGAGGCGCCTCACCGGTGCGCGCGGGTGGCGCATCGTCCTGCTCACCCGCCCTGCTCAGCCGGCCGGGCGGACACGTTCTGCGGGCCGCGCCGACGCGCCGCGCGCATGCGCCTGCGACTCCGGACGGGCTCGCGCCCCGTTGCCCCAAACCGCAGTTGCCCCGAACCGCATGGGAAGGGCGCTTCCCTGCGGCATCCCTCCGCCGCGCAAGCAACACGGAAGGCCAGGCACTCCGTGAGCACCAGCCCCGGCACCGGCCTGCCCGGCCCGAACGCGCCGGCATCCGCCCGGCCGGCACAGCACGCGCACGCCGTGATGCACTGCAACCTGAACACGGTCGACGTCGAGCGGTCCGCCGCCTTCCACATGGCGGTGTTCGGGCTGGAGCCGCGGATGCGCTCGGTCAGCGCCGGCGGCGACGCGACCGCGATGGGCCTGCCCGACGACACCGCCAGCGTCACGACGTTCCTCTACGACCTGCGCGGTCCCCGCGCGGCGCCGGCGCTGGAGCTCGTCGGCTGGAGCCAGCCACCCACCGAGCCGGTGAAGCCGGAGCACCGCCCCTCCGGCTTCACCGCGCTCGGCTACCGGGTCGCCTCCCTCGGTATCATCGAGGCGCGCTTGGCCGCCTTGGGGGTTGCCTCGACGCCGGTTCCCGGCGGCCTGCCGGTGCGCGGCGAGACGCGCCCCGCCCTTCGGCTCACCGACCCGGACGGCGTCGCCTTCGAGGTCGTCGAGATCGCGCCGGCCGCCGCCGACCCCCGGCGGGCCGTGCTGCTCTCGCACGAGCGGATGCGCTGCACGGACCTCGACCGCACCGTGGCCTGGTACGAAGGGATCGGCTGGCGGGTGCGTGCTCGGGGC
>JADGHD010000596.1 GCA_019689615.1 Frankia sp.
GGGCGTGGGCGGGGCTGCCCACCCGGTGGGCGCCCGGACGGGCCGCCCGCCGGCGACCACGGGCCGCGCCAGCCGGCCGGCACGCGTTGGCATCACCATGGCTGTCTGTACGAAAGGACCACCGACCACCCAGCGAGCAGCCGGGCGCCGCCGGCCGGACCCCGAGCCGTCCGCCGCGGCCCCGCAGGACACCCGGCCCGACCCGGACCGGCGACACGCAGTACCGAGGAGACCAGTGCCACCCCGCACGAAGACGACAGCCCGGACCCCGTCCCGGTCGTCCACCCCGCTTGCCGAGCCGCTCGACGCGGCGGCCGAGACCGACGGCCAGCTCGACGGGTCCGACGAGGCCGGGCGCCCGGCCGGCGGCGCCGCCCGTGGCGGCCGGCGGCGCTCCGGTGCCACCGGCGGCGGCGGCGCCGGGGGCGCGGGCACCCGGCTGGTGATCGTGGAGTCGCCGGCAAAGGCGAAGACCATCGCTGGTTACCTCGGGCCGGGCTGGCAGGTGGAGTCCAGCATCGGGCACATCCGCGACCTGCCCCGCAGCGCGGCCGACGTGCCGGCGGCCTACAAGGGCAAGCCGTGGGCCCGGCTCGGCGTCGACGTGGACAACGGCTTCGAGCCGCTCTACGTGGTCACCCCGGAGAAGCGCCCCCAGGTCACCCGGCTCAAGGAGCTGGTCAAGGACGCCAGCGAGCTCTACCTCGCCACCGACGAGGACCGCGAGGGCGAGGCGATCGCCTGGCACCTGCTGCAGACGCTCAAGCCGCGGGTGCCGGTGAAGCGGATGGTCTTCCACGAGATCACCCCGCAGGCGATCCGGCGTGCCGTGGACAGCCCGCGCGACATCAACGAGAACCTGGTCAACGCCCAGGAGACCCGGCGCATCCTGGACCGGCTCTACGGCTACGAGGTCTCCCCCGTGCTGTGGAAGAAGGTCATGCCGAAGCTGTCGGCCGGCCGGGTGCAAAGCGTCGCCACCCGGATCCTGGTCGAGCGGGAGCGGGCGAGGATGCGCTTCCGGGCGGCGGAGTACTGGAACATCGACGGCCGGTTCGCCGCCACCGTCGGCCACGACGGCTCGGCGCCCGACCCGACCCCGCTGCCGGCATCCCTGGTCGCGCTCGACGGGCGCCGGCTGGCCACCGGCCGCGACTTCGACTCCTCCGGCCAGCTCACCTCCACCGACGTGGTCCGCCTCGACGAGCCGGCGGCCCGCGCGCTCGCGGAGCGGCTCGCCGGCGCGACGTTCGCGGTCCGCTCGGTGGAGACCAAGCCCTACCGGCGCTCGCCGTACCCGCCGTTCATGACCTCGACGCTGCAGCAGGAGGCTGGCCGCAAGCTGCGGTTCTCCAGCCAGCGCACGATGCAGATCGCGCAGAAGCTGTACGAGAACGGCTACATCACGTACATGCGGACCGACTCGACGAACCTGTCCGAGACGGCCCTGGCAGCGGCGCGCGAGCAGGCCCGGCAGCTCTACGGCCCGCAGTACGTGCCGGACCAGCCGCGGGTCTACACCAAGAGGGTCAAGAACGCCCAGGAGGCGCACGAGGCGATCCGCCCGGCCGGCGACGTCTTCCGCACCCCCGGCGAGGTGCGCGCCGAGCTGGACACCGACAGCTTCCGGCTCTACGAGCTGATCTGGCAGCGCACGATCGCCAGCCAGATGGCGGACGCCCGCGGCACCAGCGCGACCGTCCGGCTCGGCGCCACCTCCAGCGCCGGCGAGGACGCCGAGTTCTCCGCCACCGGCAAGGTGATCACCTTCCCCGGCTTCCTGCGGGCCTACGTCGAGGGCGCCGACGACCCGGACGCGGAGCTCGAGGACCGGGAGCGGCGGCTGCCGGACGTCCGCGAGGGCGACCGGCTCGACGTGCGCGAGCTGCGCCCGCTCGGCCACTCGACCAGCCCGCCGCCCCGCTACACCGAGGCGAGCCTGGTCAAGACGCTGGAGGAGCTGGGCATCGGCCGCCCGTCCACCTACGCGTCGATCATCGCGACGATCCAGGACCGCGGCTACGTCTGGAAGAAGGGCACCTCCCTGGTGCCGAGCTTCGTCGCGTTCGCCGTGGTCGGCCTGCTCGAGGATCACTTCGCCCGGCTGGTCGACTACCGGTTCACCGCGTCGATGGAGAACGACCTCGACGACATCGCCGCCGGCACCGCCGCCTCGACCGACTGGCTGACCCGCTTCTACTTCGGTGACGGCGGCCGCGGGAACGGCAACGGCAACGGCGCGTCCGGCGACGGGTCGGCGGCCGGCCTCAAGCAGCTGGTGAGCGAGCGGCTCGGGGAGATCGACGCCCGCGAGGTCAACTCGATCCCGCTCGGCGAGGGCCCGGACGGCGTCCCGATCGTCGTGCGGGTCGGCCGGTACGGCCCGTACGTGCAGCACGGCGAGCGGCGCGCCAGCGTGCCCGACGAGCTGCCGCCGGACGAGCTGACCATCCCGAAGGCGCTCGAGCTGCTCAGCGCGCCATCCGGCGACCGGGTGCTCGGCACCGACCCCGCCACCGGCGCCACGATCACGGCCAAGGCCGGCCGGTACGGCCCGTACGTGACCATGGACACCGACCCGCCGCGCACCGCCAGCCTGCTGTCGAGCATGTCGCTGGAGACCGTGACCCTCGACGACGCGCTGCGGCTGCTCACCCTGCCCCGGGTCCTTGGCGCCGCCGAGGACGGGGAGGAGGTGACGGTCCAGAACGGCCGGTACGGCCCCTACGTCCGGAAGGGCACGCAGAGCCGTTCGCTGGAGTCCGAGGAACAGCTGTTCACGATCACGCTCGACGAGGCGCTCGCGCTGCTCGCGCAGCCGAAGACGCGCGGCCGGCGCACCGCGGCCGAGACGCCGCCGCTGCGCGAGCTCGGCCCCGACCCGGCCACCGGCAGGCCCGTCGTCGTCAAGGACGGCCGGTTCGGCCCGTACGTGACCGACGGCGAGACCAACGCCAGCCTGCGCAAGGGCGACGAGGTCGCGACGATCACCATCGAGCGGGCCGCCGAGCTGCTCGCGGACCGCCGGGCCCGCGGGCCGGCCACCTCGCGGCGGGGCGCCCGGTCGACCGCCAGGGCGGCCGCCGGCACGTCGAGGACGACCACCGCGAAGGCCGGCGCGACCAGGACGGCGGCCAAGACCACGAGCACCACCCGGTCGAAGACGACCACAGCCCGGGCCGGCCGGTCAGCGGCGGGGAGCAGCGCCGTGGCCGAGACGGGTAACGGCGCGGGGCAGGCGAGCTGATGGCCGCACCGGCCGGAGACCGCCAGCCGGCCGGTGCGCCGGTTCCCGATGGCCCGCACGGCCAGGACGACCCGGACGTCGCGGCGCTCGCGGACACCCAGGACAGCGCCGCCGCCACCCATGCGGACGACGCCGGCCCGCCCCCCGCCGC
>JADGHD010000597.1 GCA_019689615.1 Frankia sp.
GCGGCGAGCATCGCGTAGGTGGGGACGGAGCCGAGCACGCCGGAAGCGCGTTCCAGACCACGCACCCCGTCGTTGCCGCCGCTGTGGGCATAGGCGGAGCCGGCGGTGCCGCCAGCGCGCAGCGGCGCGTCGGCGAAGACACAGACCACGGCGCCAGCCAGGCCGGCCCGGATAGCGAGGACCGCGCGCTGCACCATGGCCACCGCCGTGGCGCCCTTGATCTCCACGTGCTCCAGCAGGCGCAGGTCACCAAACCCGCCCTGGCGGGCCAGCGCGACGCCGAGGCGGTCTGGGCGCACGCCCTGGCTGGAGTTGACGAGCAGGCCGTCGACGTCGGTGGGACGCAGCCCGGCGTCGGCGAGCGCGGCGGTGACGGCCTCGATCGCGAGGTCCGTCGGCGGGTGCCCCGGGGAAAGCGACATGTGTGTCAGACCAAGGCCGACGATCGCGGGTTCCAGGGCGGATTTCACCGGGCCGCTCCCAGCCCGGTTGGCGGGGCTGGTCGCCAGCGGTTGGCGCGGCCCTCCCGGTACTGGCCGACGCGGAGCCAGTCGAGCCGGTCGTCCGGGTCGGCGAGGCAGAAGCTCGCCAGCTCGATCGGCGACAGCAGGACCGACGCGTTGGTCTCGACGTCCTCGACCAGCAGCCGGGGGGAGTTCCCGCGCTCGTCCACGGATACCCGCACCGCCGCGAACTCGTTGCTGAGCAGGAAAAACTCGGGGGTCTGCCGGGTGGCCGGGCTCATCGTCACGCTCCTTGTCCCCACTCCTCGGCGGTTGGCGCGAGCTGGGCCGGGGCTCGCCGGCCCTCTCCGTGCCGCCGCTCCCGCGGCAGCGCCGCGGTTCGGGCCGCGGCTGTTCCGGCCGGGCCAGCCCCCAGGCGCGCCCGGGGGCTGGCACAAGCCTGGCAACTCGCAGAGCCTAGCGTATACTGACTGTCAGAAACGGCTGTCAGAAAGTCTCCTGGAGTCGCCCTTTCTCGCTGGGAACCGCGCGGTCGGTCCGGCCTCGCGACGACCGGCCCGCCCACCCGGACCGGCGGGCGGATCGATCTGGTCCGGGAAACGCCCGCGTCGAGGCTCCGCCGTCACCCCAAGGGATGGATCATGGTTGCTCCGCCGCCCGCTCAGCTCACCCACGTCGGGCTGTACGTCGAGGACATGGACCGGATGGTCGGCTTCTACACGGGCCTGCTCGGTCTGCTGGTCGTCGACCAGGGCGAGTTCCTGGGCCGCCGGCTGACGTTCCTGAGCCGCCGGGCCGACGAGCACCACCAGCTCGTGCTCGCCAGCGGCCGCAAGGTGCCCGAGGGTGAGTTCGCGCTGCTCAGCCAGCTTTCGTTCCGGCTCGAGGACGACGACCTCACCTCGCTGCGGTGGTTCCACGAGAAGGCCCTGGAGCTCGGTGTGGCCGGCCTGGAGGGCCGTAACCACGGCAACAGCTGGAGCATCTACTTCCTGGACCCCGAGGGGAACCGGCTCGAGCTGTACACCGCGACCCCCTGGTACGTCGCCCAGCCCTGGCGGGTGCCGCTGGACCTGACCGAGTCGGACCAGGTCATCCGCGAGAGGACGAAGGCGCTGATCGAGGAGACAGCCATCTGGTCGCCGGTCCAGACCTGGCGGGCGGGACTCGCCGAGCGACTGCGCACCGCCGCTGTCGGCGAGTAGCCGCGGCCCGTCTCCCGACCCCCGCTGACCCAGGACACGAAGGATGTGAGCAGCGGATGACCGAGGTGCCCTACCGCAGCATCTGGACCTACCTGCGGGATGTCCCGTTCCGGCAGGCCTGGATCGACGTCGACGGTGTCTCCACCCGCTACGCCGAGGCCGGCCCTCCCGACGCGCCGTCGGTGCTGATGCTGCACGGCACGGGCGGCCACTGGGAGACGTTCGCGCCCACCATCGGCCCGCTCAGCAGGCACTTCCGCTGCGTCGCCGTGGACATGGTCGGCAACGGCTTCTCGGCGAAGCCCGACTACGACTACGAGATCAGCGTCTACGCCCGGCACGCGCTAGGGCTGCTCGACGCGCTCGGCGTCCGGAGGGCCTCCATCATCGGCATGTCGCTCGGCGCGTGGGTCGCCGCGCGGCTCGCCATCGACGAACCCGAGCGGGTCCAGAAACTGATCCTCATGTCGCCGGCTGGCCTGGTCGCGACCGCGTCGAACATGGCCCGCATCCGGGCCGAGCGCACCCAGGCGGTCGAGAACCCGACCTGGGAATCGATCAAGGCCATGTTCGACCACCTGATCGCCGATGAGGCGAACCGGCTGCCCGACCTGATCGCCCTGCGTCAGGCCATCTACCGGCTCCCCGAGACGCGCAAGGTCATCGACCACGTGCTGATCCTGCAGGACCCGCAGGTCCGGGAGCGCAACCTCATCCCGCCCGACCAGTGGCAGCGCATCGCCGCGCCGACGTTGGTCGTCGCCTCCGGCAAGGACCACGGTGAGTACCAGAGCACGGCGCGCCGGGTGGCCGGCTTCATTCCGAACTCCGAGGTGCTGGAGATGCCCGAGGTGCGCCACTGGCCGCACTTCGAGGACCCGCAGCTGTTCAACCCCGCCGCGCTGCGGTTCCTGCTGGGGGAGTCTCGCTGACGGTGGCCCTGGATCCCGCCCTCGTCGAGGACGCCGCGCGGCGCCTCGACGAGGCCGAGCGCACGCTGACACCGATCCCGCAGCTCTCGCTGGCCTACCCCGACATGACGATCGAGGACGCCTATGCGGTCCAGCGTGCCTGGACCGAGATGAAGCTTGCCGCTGGCCGCAAGCTGCGCGGCCGCAAGATCGGGTTGACCTCGCGGGCGATGCAGCAGGCGTTGTCGATCACCGAGCCGGACTATGGCGCCCTCTACGACGACATGTTCTTCGAGAACGGTTCGGTGGTGCCGGCGGGCCGCTTCATCCGCCCGCGGGTCGAGGCCGAGCTCGCGTTCGTGCTCGCCGAGCCGCTGAGGGGACCGGGCGTCACCAGCTACGACGTGCTCGACGCGACCCGCTATGTCACCCCGGCGCTGGAGATCCTGGATGCGCGGGTGCAGATGAGCGACCCGGCCACCGGGCACCTGCGCACGATCGTCGACACGATCGCTGACAACGCCGCCGACGCCGGCCTTGTGCTCGGCGGCCGGGCGGTGCGTCCGCACGAGGTGGACCTGCGGTGGGTGTCGGCGCTGCTGTATCGCAACGAGACCATCGAGGAGTCCGGGGTTGCCGCGGCGGTGCTGAACCACCCGGCGAACGGCGTCGCCTGGCTGGCGAACAAGCTCGCGGCGTACGAGGTGGGGCTGGATGCCGGGCAGGTGATCCTCGCCGGGTCGTTCACCCGGCCGGTGTTCGCCCGCTCGGGCGACACGTTCCACGCCGACTACGGTCCGCTCGGC
>JADGHD010000598.1 GCA_019689615.1 Frankia sp.
GACTGGAAGTTCCGGGCGGTCGGCCAGGGCTACGCGACCGGCCTGCGCGGGATCGCCCAGGACTACGGCGTCAACGTCTGATCGGTCGCGCGTCCGCGCAGCGTCTGATCGGTCGCGCGTCCGCGCAGCGTCTGATCGGTCGCGCGTCCGCGCAGCGTCTGATCGGTCGCGCGTCCGCGCGGCGTCTGATCGGTCGCGCAAACGTGCGGCACCTGATCGGTCGCGCACACGTGCGGCGTCCGACTGGTCGGGTGTCCGCGCGGTGTCTGATCGGTCGCGCGTGCGCGGAACGTCTGATCGTCGCGAAAGCGATGGACCCTGGCCGGGCAGCCTGAATGCCCGGCCGCCGCACGTGATCCCTCGGCTCGCCGCGGCCGTTGTGGTGGTGGCGAGCCGAGGGATCTGCTGTTCCGTGCGCGGGTCGGCCACGTGACAGCGGCCATCCTGTCGGCCTTCTGTCGCTATTGTCCGGCCCCGCAGTGGCTACGATGCGCCCCAACGCGCCACAACGGCGCGGACGACGGCGGCGCCTGACGCGATGGTGCGGCGGACTCCGGCGGACCGGAGCCGCTCCAGTCGCGGTGCCGTCCACATTGTTGGTTTTGACCGGTCCGCGGAGGGTGCTGGTTTTCGTGCACATCTTGCGGATCTTCGGCTGGTCGTTTGCCGTTACCGCGGTCGTCGTAGCCGGGGCGGGGCTGCTCGGCGGCCCCGAGGCCGCCGCCATCGTCGCCATCCTGGCGATCCTGGAGATCAGCCTGTCATTCGACAACGCAGTGATCAACGCGACGATCCTGCGGCGGATGAGCGCCTTCTGGCAGAAGATCTTCCTGACGGTCGGCATTCTGATCGCCGTCTTCGGCATGCGGCTGCTCTTCCCGATCGTGATCGTCGCGGTCACCGCGCACCTCGGCCCGGTCGAGGTCCTGGACCTGGCGCTGAACGACGAGGCGGCCTACGCCGACAAGCTGGACGCCGCGCACCCGGCCATCGCGGCCTTCGGCGGCATCTTCCTCTTCATGATCTTCCTGGACTTCATGTTCGACCCGGAGCGCGACATCCAGTGGCTGCGCTGGATCGAGGAGCCGCTGCGCAAGGCCGGACAGCTCGACGTGGTGTCCGTGGTGATCGCGCTGGTCTCGCTGCTCGTGGTCGCCGAGACCGTCGGCTCCGACAGTGAGGAGCAGGTGCTCATCGCGGGCGTCGCCGGCCTGGCCACCTACCTGGCCGTGCGCGGGCTCGGTGAGTTCTTCGAGTCCCGCGGCATCGGGGAGGCGGAGGAGGACGAGGACGGCGCCGAGGGGGTCGAGGCGGCATCGGCCAAGGCCGCGCCGAGCCAGCGCAACGGGACCCCGCAGCTGGTGCTCGCCACCGGAAAGGCCGCCTTCTTCCTCTTCCTGTACCTGGAGGTCCTGGACGCGTCGTTCTCGTTCGACGGCGTGGTGGGCGCGTTCGCGATCTCGCAGGACATCTTCGTGATCGCGGCCGGCCTCGGTGTCGGCGCCATGTACATCCGGTCGATCACGGTCTACCTGGTCCGCCAGGGCACGCTGTCCGAGTACGTGTTCCTGGAGCACGGGGCCCACTACGCGATCGGCGCGCTGGCGGTCATCCTCGCGCTGTCGATCGAGTTCCACGTCCCGGAGATCGTCACCGGCCTGATCGGCGTGGGCTTCATCGGCGTGGCCCTGCTGTCGTCGATCCGACACCGTAATGCCCGGCGCGCGGACAGCGACCAGGGTGAGTCCGACGAGGAGAGCTCGCCCGAGCCCGTCGGCGCGAAGTCCTGACCAACACCGAACCTGACACCCGACCCGACCGACTGACCACCCTTTCTGATCAGACCAGCCCGACGGCCGAGCCAGCATCTCGATCATCTGCCCCGGCCTGCCCGGCCTGGTGGCGGCGCGGCACCACGGCGGCGCCACCAGGCCGATGACCGCGCTCCCGCGCCCCGCCGGCGATCCGGTGGAAGCGCGGCGTGCAGAATGGTCGGCGGGGTCGTCCGGTCCGCGCGGACCTTCCGGACGTGACCGGCTAGAGGCCGGGGGACAGCGCCGAGCGCTCGGTTACGCACATCGAGCGGTCGGCGGCCTGACAGCGGCGTCGCCCGACCGACCAGGTCGGCGGGCGGCCCGGAACGGACGACACCGCGAAGGAGCGGACATGGCCATCGACTACACGAAGCGTCCCAGCGAGGGTGGCGCGCCAGCCCCGACCGGCGGCGTGTCCCTGAGCAAGGTGACCCTGACGAAGTCCGCGCCCACGGTCTCGCTGAGCAAGCAGGGTGGCGGCGGGCGGCTGCACGTCAACCTGAACTGGAACACCGGCGGCGCCCAGAAGGGCGGCTTCCTCAAGCGGGTGCTCGGTGGTGGCGGCATCGACCTCGACCTGGCCGCGCTGTGGGAGCTCAACGACGGCCGCGCCGGGGTGGTCCAGGCGCTGGGCAACGCCTTCGGTTCGTTCGACCGTCCGCCCTACATCCAGCTTGACGCCGACGACCGGACCGGCGCCTCGGTCAACGGCGAGAACCTCTACGTCAACCTCGCGCACGCCCACGAGATCCGCCGGATCCTGGTGTTCACGTTCATCTACGAGGGCGTCGCCTCCTTCGACCAGGCGGACGCCGTCGTGACCCTCACCCCGGCCAACGGCGCGCCGATCGAGGTGCGGCTCGACGAGCGGGCCGGCGGTGCCCGGATGTGCGCCATCGCGCTGCTCACCAACGACGGCCGGGGCGACTTCACGGTCCGCCGGGAGATCCGGTACGTGCAGGGCCACCGCCAGCTCGACGCCACCTACGGCTGGGGGCTCAACTGGACGGCAGGGCGTAAGTGACAGTGCATGACCTGGGGGTGGCGTAGCGCCGATGAGTCGGTCCGCGCCGTCTGACGACGAGGAGCAGCGCTCGCGCCGCCGCCGGGCCGGCGAGCGGGGCGGGCGCTGGTTCCCGTCGCTCGACCCGTTCGGCCCCGCCGGCACCGGCCCGGCCCAGCCCGCTGGCCCGGGCGGCCCGAACGCCCTGGCCACGACGCCGGGCGCGGGCCTGCCCGGCGGGATGACCGGCGTGCTGTCCGGGCCGACCGTGGTCCAGCCGGGCGGCGGGGCGATCGACGGGCTGCCGCCGTTCGAGCTCGGCCCGTACGACGAGCCCGACCACCGCGACCCCGGCCACCGCGACCCGGAGCCGCGTGGGCTGGAGCAGCGCGATCCCGCCGACTGGGACTCGCCGCCGACCCTGGCGCAGGCCGCGTCGCCGGCCGCCGGCCTCGGCGGGCTGGACCCGCTCGGCGTGGGCGGCGCCACCGGGCCGAACCCGCCAGCCGGGCACGTCACCCCGGCCCGGGGGATGGCTCCCACCGGCCAGCCCACGCCGGCGATGGCC
>JADGHD010000599.1 GCA_019689615.1 Frankia sp.
TATGTGTATAAGAGACAGCCGCCGGCGGCCGCGCCGCCGCCGGCCGAGCCGCCGGCCGGCAGCGGCGGTGATGGCGGCACGGCCGGTGGCGACGCCGGTCCCGGTGACGGCGGCCCGGGCAGACCGTCGGTTGGCGGCGACGACCCCGGCGCGCCGGCCCAGGAGCGCCAGCCGGAGCTGGTGCGCGCGGCCGCCGCCGTCCAGCCGGGCCTGCCGGCGCTGCCCCGCCCCAAGCCGGTCCGCTGGCCGGCGAGCAGCGTCGTCGGCCGGGCGATCGCCACCGGCCAGCCGCAGCTCGTCGCCCTGCCGGGCCGGCCAGCCCCGCCGGGGGGCGACGCGGCGGATGGCGCCACGCCCACGCCCGGATTGACCGTGCAGTCGCTGTCCACGGCGGCGGCCGACGAGGTGCGCTGGCCAGCCCGGGCCGGCGCGCACACCGTCGCCGCCGCGCCGGTGCTGCGGGGCGGCCGCCCGGTCGGCGCGATCCTGCTGGTCGCGGCCGGGGACCGCCCGCCGCTGACCGAGGACGACCTGCTCGTGGCCGCCGAGCTCGCGGCCCGCGCGGCCGAGGCTGGCGACCGGGCCGAGCTCGCGGCGACCAGCGCGCCCGGCAGCGGCGGCCTGCGGCGGCGGATCGGGCCGTCGCGGGTCCCGCAGCCGGCCGGCCTCGCCGTCGCCGCCCGCCACCAGCAGGGCGCCGGCGAGCGCGGCTGGGACTGGTACGACGTCGTCGACCTCGGCGCCGGCCGGGCCGCGCTGGTGATCGGCCATGTCGCCGCGAGCGGTGAGCTGGCCGCGGCGGCCCTGTCCGCGCTGCGGGTCGCGCTGCGCGCCTGCACCCGGCTCGACCTGCCGCCGCACGAGGTGATCTCGGTGCTCGACGGCGTGCTCGCCGACGTGCTCGACGAGCGCCGCCAGGTAGGCGCCGGGACCGACGAGCTGCCCGACCACCTCGCGACCTGCATCTACGCGGTCGTCGAGACGGACAGCGGCCGGGTGATGCTGGCCAGCGCCGGGCACCCGCCGCCGCTGGTGGTCGCGCCGGACGGGCTGGTCTCCCGGCTGTACATGGAGGTCGGCCCGCCCCTGGGCACCCGCCGCGACGACGTCAAGGAGTACCTCGTCCGGCTGGGGCCGGAGTGGCTGCTCGCCCTGTTCACCGACGGCCTCGTCGGCGCCGGCGGGCGGGAGGTGGACGCCGGCGTGTCCCGGCTGGCCGGGGCGCTCGCCCGGCCGGGCGCTGCGCTGTCCGAGCTCGCCGAGGCGGCGTTCCTCACGCTGAGCACCGCCGACGACCCGGCGTCCATGTTCGGCGGGCCCGGCCCGGCGTCGGCCTGGGGCGAGCTGGTCGCGCCGCTCATCCCGCTGGCCGCGCCGCCGGCCGCCCGGTCGGCGGCACCGGGCGGCGACGCCGAGCCGACGCCCGACGCCGCGCTGCTGCTCGCCCGGCTGCCGGCGGCGCTGGCCCGCGGGCTGCCCGCGGTGGAGATCTCGGTCGACGGTGGGGCGGCGGACCTGGCGCCGGCCAGGGCGACGGCCCGGGCCGCGCTGGCCGAGTGGGGCCTGGCCGAGGAGACCCTGGAGACATCGGTCCTCGTGCTCTCCGAGCTGATCGCCAACGCGGTCGCGCACGGCCGGGCGCCGATCGACGCCCGGGTCCGCCGGCTGGGGGAGCGGGTGATCGTCGAGGTCGCCGACGGCGGCGGGCGGCTGCCGCGACGCCGGCACGCCGGGGCCGACGAGGAGGCGGGCCGCGGGCTGGAGCTCGTCGCCACGCTCGCGGACCGCTGGGGCACCCGGCCGACCGCCGACGGCAAGGTCGTCTGGGCGGAGATCCCGCTGACCGTGGACTGAGCGTCTCGTCACCGGTGCCCACGTGGCCGCGAGGGGGCTCGCGTAACGTGAGCGGCATGGCGGACACGATCGTGTGCCTTGACGCGGTGACGGTGCGCCGGGACGGCGCGGCACTGCTGTCCGACGTCAGCTGGACCGTGTCGGCCGGCGAGCGCTGGGTGGTGCTCGGCCCGAACGGTGCCGGGAAGACGACCCTGCTGCTGCTCGCCGCCGGCCGGCTGTTCCCCACCCGGGGCCAGGTGGAGCTGTTCGGCGCCCGGCTGGGCACGGTCGACCTGCGCGAGCTGCGTTACCGCATCGGCCTCGTCAGCCCGGCGCACAGTGAGACCCCGCCGCCGGACGAACTGGTCCGCGACGCCGTGCTGACCGCCGCCTGGTCGGTGCTCGGCCGCGGCCAGGAGGAATACGACGACGTCGACATCGCCCGGGCGAACGACCTGTTGCGCCAGTTCGGCTGCTGGGCGCTGGCCGAGCGGCGGTACGGCACGCTCTCGGAAGGCGAACGCAAGCGGGTGGCCATTGCCCGGGCGCTGATGACCGACCCGGAGCTGCTGCTGCTGGACGAGCCGGCGGCCGGGCTCGACCTCGGCGCCCGGGAGGCACTGCTGCGTCGGCTCACCCGGTTCGCCGCCGACCAGACCGCGCCGGCCATGGTGCTGGTCAGCCACCACGTCGAGGAGATCCCGGTCGGGACGACGCACGCGCTGCTGCTGCGCGGCGGCCGGGTGGTGGCGGCGGGGCCGGTGGCCGAGACGCTCACGGCCGGTCCGCTGTCGGCGTGCTTCGGGATTCCGTTGGAGGTAAGCACCCACGCCGGCCGTTACACCGCGCGGATGGCCGCTGCCCCGCCGCCGCGTCCCAGGGCCGCCACAGCCGTCTAGGCGGGCTGTTTCCTCTTCTCCTATATAAGGACGTGGGCGGGGACGTGAACGGCGCCCACAGCGGTTCTGACGGCCTCGTGGCGCCAACCGTGGTGCCGGCTTCCCCTCAGCACGCGGGCGCCGCGTCGAGCAGGTTCCACAGGCTGCCGCAGCCGGCCGTGCGGATGTCGCCCGGGCCGGCCAGCCGGGCCCGTAGGCCGCGGTCGGACGTCCACACCAGAACCGGCGCCGGGGCCGCGCGCGCGGCGGCCACGATGGCGTCGTCGCCTGGGCCGGGTGCGTGCACCACGGTGAGCTCGGTGGCACCCGCCTCGGTCGTGCCGGCGGCGACCCCGGCCCGCGCCGCACCCTCCAGCACGAGCACGACCCGCGCCGGCAGCCCTGGCCGCTGCTCGGCCTGGCCCGGCCGGGCTGCCCACCGCCCCGCTGCGCCGCTGTCCGCGTCGCGCCGGCCCTCGGGCCCATGGGCTTCGCCCGCGGGGCGCTGCGCCGCGGTGGGACGGCTTTCCGGCTCGCCGCCGGGGTGCGCCCCGGCCGCCGCGGCCGGCCCGGCTGATGCCTCTGGCGCGGCTGATGCCTCTGGCGCGGCTGATGCCTCTGGCGCGGCTGATGCCTCTGGCCCGGCTGATGCCTCTGGCCCGGC
>JADGHD010000024.1 GCA_019689615.1 Frankia sp.
AGCTGCCACCCACCCCGGCAGTGCGGGTCAGCGCCGCGCCGCTGCCCCCCGCGGGCCCCGCGCTCGCCATCGGCCGGACCTCGGTCGACCTCGGCTCGGTCGACTCCACCGACGTCGTCGACCTGACCAACACCGGCGGCGCGCCGGTCGACATCCGCGTCGGCGCCCTGCCGCCGTGGCTGACCGCGGTCCCCGGCACCACCCGGCTCGACCCCGGCTTCCAGACCCAGCTGGTGATCACGCTCGACCGCGCCGCCGCCCCGGTCGGCACGCTCGACGTCGCCGTGAGCGTCACCCCGGCCAGGGGCACCGGCGGCGGCACGATCCGGGTCAGCGCCCACGTGGCGGAAGGCCCGGAGATCGTCTCCGTGCGCGCGCCGGGGCTTCGCCCCGAGCAGTGCGCCACCGAGGAGGCCCCGTCCTCAGGCCAGCTCACCGTCGAGGTCCGCGACGTGGTCGGGATCTTCCGCGGCGAGCTCGTGACCACCGGCCCCGACGGCCAGACCGCGACCGTCGACCTGACGCTCGTCGACGCGGTCGACGACCTGTCGACCTGGGCGGCGCCGGTCGGCCCGGTAGCCGCCGGCGGCGAGGTGCGCTACACGGTCACCGTCACCGACCTGGAGTCCCGCGTCGCGCGCGAGAGCGGCGCCATCGCGGTCCCCGCCTGCCCCTGAGGGTGCCACCGGCGGCGGCCGGCCCACGGGGAGATGCCGACTTTTTCCCGGTCGTGTCTTGGCTACCAGCCCCGCAGATGGTCCAATGGACACTGAGTGCCGCCCGGTACCCCCCGAGCCGGGCGGCACGCTATTTTCTGCGGCCGTCCTCGCGGCCACCCTCTTCGGCGGCCGTCCTCGCGGCCACCCGCACGGCTGGCCAGGCGGACCGGACCGGGGCGAACCGACGTCGGACGTACGCCGGGCCACGGCGCGCCCGGTGGGCGCTGGCCGTGGGCCCGGCGCTGGCGCGGTCTCAGCCCCTGGCCGCCTGGGCCAGGGTGTTCTTCGCGATGACGATCTGCTGGATCTGGCTGGTGCCCTCGTAGATCCGGAACAGCCGGGCGTCCCGGTAGAACCGCTCGACCGGGACGCCGCGGATGTAGCCGGTGCCGCCGTGGATCTGCACCGCCCGGTCGGCGATCCGGCCGACCGCCTCGGAGGCGAAGTACTTCGCGCAGGACGGGCCGATCCGCCGGTCGCTGCCGTCGTCGAACCTGGCGGCGACATCCGAGACCAGCGCGCGGGCGGCGTAGAGGTCGGTGACGGAGTCGGCGATCAGGCCCTGGATGAGCTGGTAGGTGCCGATGACCGCGCCACCCTGCTCGCGGGTGGCGGCGTAGGCGACCGACTCGTCGACCAGCCGCTGGCACATGCCGACGCACAGCGCGGCGATGTGGATCCGGCCGTGGGCGAGGCAGCGCATCGCGGTGGTGTAGCCCCGGCCGACGCCCTCCTCGCCGCCGATCAGGGTGCTCGCCGGGACCCGGACGTTGTCCAGGTGGACGTCGGCCGTCCAGGCGCCGGCCTGGCCCATCTTGTGGTCACGCGGGCCGACGCTCAGCCCGGGGGTGCCCTTCTCGACCATGAACGTGCTGATCCCGCGGCCGGGCGGGGCGGAGGGGTCGGTCCTGGCGAAGACCATGAACACGTCGGCGACGGGCGCGTTCGTGATGAAGCGCTTCGAGCCGTTGATCACCCAGCTGCCGTCCGGCTCCCGGGTGGCAGTGGTGGCCAGCCCGGCCGGGTCGGAGCCGGCGTTCTGCTCGGTCAGCGCGAACGACGCGGTCCACTCGCCCGAGGCGACCTTGGGCAGCCAGGCCTTCTTCTGCTCCTCCGTCGCCCCCTCGAGCAGCACGTGGCCGGCGATCCCGTTGTTCGTGCCGAACATCGACCGGAACGCCGGCGTGGTGTAGCCCAGCTCGTAGACGAGGCGGGCCTCCTCGCTCATCGACAGCCCAAGCCCGCCGTACAGCTCGGGGATCGCGAACCCGAACAGCCCCATCTCGGCCGCCTCGGCCCGCAGGGCGGCAGGGATCTCGTCGGTCTCCTCGATCTGCTGCTCGAGCGGGACGACCCGTTCCCGCACGAACCGTCGCACCGAGGCCAGTACCTCGGTGAAGTCACTTTCCTGCACGGCATCCGTCCGCATCTGATCAGGTTCGGGCATCTGAGCGGCACACGCCGTGCGCCGGTGGGCCACCACGGGAGGCAGGTCCTCACGGCGGCGGCCCCACGGATCCGGCCCTCCCGCCGGGGAGGCCGGACTTCATGCGCCGTCACCCATCCTGCCCAGCCGGGCGAGCACACGCACTCCACACCGCCGGTGGGCCGGCCGGGCCCGCGGCGGCGACCGCGCGTACCCGACGCAGAGCGCCGGGACGGCGTGACGGACGACATCTTCGGTGGCCCCCACCGGGCGTGCCGGCAACGATGACGTCAGTCACACCGCCTGTCTTCCACGGGGCGCCGACCCCGTCGCCCCGGGCAGGCCGTGGCGCGTACGTTCTTCGGCAGCCGGCACGAGGCCGGCGGGCACCGGAGCGGGCCCCCACCCGTCCGGCGCCGCGCCGACTCCGGCGGGAGCAGCCGGGCCGGCCGGCGCCTGGCGGTGGGACCGGCGGGATGCCCCCGCGCGGCCGCACCGGCCGAGCACGTGAGCGAGGGATCGGGACGTGACAGAGGGAGTCCGGGCATGAGCGGGATCTGCGAAGGCCGCGTCGTCGTCATCACCGGCGCGGGCGGCGGCATCGGCCGGGCGCACGCGCTCGCGTTCGCCGCCGAGGGCGCGAAGGTCGTCGTCAACGACCTCGGTGGCGCCCGCGACGGCACCGGGGCGTCCGCCGGCCCGGCGCAGGCCGTGGTCGACGAGATCCGCGCCGCCGGCGGCGAGGCGGTCGCCAACACCGAGGACATCTCGACCTGGGAGGGCAGCAGGGCGCTGATCCAGCAGGCCATCGACACGTTCGGCGGGCTGGACGTCCTCGTGAACAACGCCGGCATCCTGCGCGACAAGATGCTGGTCAACATGACCGAGGAGATGTGGGACGCGGTCATCCGGGTGCACCTGAAGGGCACCTTCGGCTCCGCGCACCACGCCGCCGCCTACTGGCGCGACCGTGCCAAGGCCGGCGAGGCGAACGACGCCCGCATCATCAACACCTCGTCCCCCTCGGGCATCTTCGGCAACCAGGGGCAGACCAACTACGGCGCCGCGAAGGCCGGCATCGCCGCCTTCACGATCATCGCGTCGCAGGAGCTCGCCCGTTACGGCGTCACCGTCAACGCGATCGCGCCGACCGCGCTCACCCGGATGACCGAGGACCTGGGCTTCGTCCAGGCGCAGCTGCAGGAGCGCCCGGACGGCTGGAACCCGCTGGCTCCGGAGAACATCTCCCCGCTGGTGGTCTGGCTCGGCTCGCCGCTGTCCAAGGACGTCACCGGCCGGGTGTTCTCGGTCACCGGCGGCACGATCAGCGTCGCCGAGGGCTGGGTGAACGGCCCGACCGTGAGCCGCGAGGGCCGCTGGGAGCCGGGCGAGCTCACCGAGATCGTGCCCGACCTCGTCGCCAAGGCGGCCCCGAACGCCGACATGTTCGGCAACCGCGGCTGACGACAGGGCCGCTCGCGGCGCCACGCCACCAGCGTCACCAGTGCCCACCGGCGCCCACCGGCGCCGCCGCGACACCGCCCGGCGGTCCCGCTCGCGCAGCTTCGGGCGGTCGGGGCCGCCGGGCGGTCCGGCGGTCCGGTCTCAGGCGTCGGCGTCGGCGCGCGAGGAGCCGGCCGCGGCGCGGCGGGAGTCCCTGCGGCCCCACCAGACCCACCAGTCGAGCGTCCACAGGACGAGCGCGAAGCCGAACAGCAGGTCCTCGACCGGCGCGAAGACGAAGCGCACGCCGAGGATGGCGGCCGGGTCGTAGCGGACGATCTCGAAGCCGGTGAGGATGCCGTTGGTCAGCAGCTGGAAGCCGACGATGATCGCGTAGGCCGTCCAGAAGGCCCGACGGCGCAGGAGGCGAATCCGGAAGGCGAACAGGTCGGCCGCGGCGGCGGCGAGCACCGCGAGGACGGCCAGGGCGGTGTAGCTCATGGCTCCCCCGCCGCGTCCCGGCTGGGCACGGGCACCGGCTGGCGGCCGCCCCGGCCGGCGGCGTCGCCCGGCGGCTCGTCGCCCACCGGCCAGCCGCGGACCGCGCGGACGGCTTCCAGGGTGAGCACGGCGCAGACCGGGATGACGAGGAAGAAGAGCAGTTCCTCGATGGGCAGGCGGCCGGGCAGGCGCAGGCCGGTGACGCCGCGCGGGTCGAACGTCCAGTGGCCGGCGGCGATCGCGTACAGGTCCCAGGCCACGAAGACGACCAGCACCGGCACCAGGGTGCGCAGCAGGCGGCGCGGGCGGCCGTAGACCCGGGTGCGCAGGAACAGCTCCAGCGGCGCGGTGCCGAGCAGGCAGCCGGCCAGCACCGCCAGGTAGCTGAGCTGGCGCACTACCGCTCGGCCGCGGCGCGCAGCCGCCCGGCGAGCGACGCGGCGGCCGCCGCCGGGTCGGCGGCGCCGGTGATCGCGCGGACCACGACCACCCGGCGGGCACCGACGGCCAGCACGTCGTCGAGCCGGTCCTCGTCGATGCCGCCGATCGCGAACCACGGCTTGGCGCCGGGCGCGAACGGCGGCGCCAGCTCGGCGGCGGCCTTCACCAGGCCGAGGCCGACCGCGGGGCGGCCCTCCTTGGTCGGCGTCGGCCAGACCGGGCCGACGCAGAAGTAGTCCACGCCCGGGTCGGCGGCCGCGGCGGCGAGCTGGCGCTCGTCGTGGGTGGACAGGCCGATCAGCACGTCCGGGCCGAGCAGGCGGCGGGCGGTCGCCGGCGGGATGTCGTCCTGCCCGACGTGCAGGATGTCGGCGCCGGCCACGGCCGCGAGATCCGCCCGGTCGTTGACGCTGGCCAGCGCGCCGCGCCGGCGGGCGGCCTCGAGCAGGACGGCCAGCGCCGCCGACTCGTCCCGCCACTCCAGGCCCTTCTCCCGCAGCTGCACCAGGTCCACCCCGGGCAGCGGGGCCGCGGGCTCGCCGCAGCCGTCGCCCCCGCCGGCACCGGGGGCACCGGGGGCGAGGACGGCGTCGAGGAAGCCGGCGAAGTCCTGGCGGCGCGGGGTGCACAGGTACAGCCGGGCGTCGGCCAGCCGGGCCAGGCGGTCCGCGCGGCTGGGCCCGGCGGGGCGCTGCTCAGCCACCGGCGACCGCCCGGACGAGCTCCAGCCGGTCGCCCGGGCCCAGCCGGACCTCGCGGGCCTCGGCCTGGGTCAGCGCCTCACCGTTGTACTCGACGACCACCGAGCCGACCCGCAGGCCCAGGTCGGCGATCAGCTCCGGGAGCGGCTGGCCGGCGGGGACCTGGCGCTCCCGCCCGTTGACCACGATGCTCACCGTCGGCCATGGGCACCCGGGCGCCGGGCGGCCCACCGCAACCGCCGCCGGGTCCTGCTGCCCGGCAGGGGGAACCGCGTCAGTCGCGTCGACCATGCCCTGGACCCTACGCCGCGGGCGCGCCCGGGCGGGCCGGCCGGGAGAACGGGCGCCCGCCGCCGGCCAGAGGCCCGGCTGGTGCTAGAAGCCGAGGGCCTGGGCGCGGCGGTTGACCTCCTTGCCGCGGTTCGCGCGCAGGGCCTGGATGGGGGTGCCGGGAAGGCTCGGGTCCTCCCGCAGCAGCCAGTCGATCGCCTCGTCCGGGGAGTAGCCGGCGTCGGCGAGCAGGGTGAGGGTGCCGGGCAGGCCCTTGGTCACCGCGCCGTCCTGGATGAAGTCGGCCGGGACGCGCAGCACGCCGTCGTCGCCCCGGCGGGCGAGCAGCGTGCCCTCCCGGATGAGCTGACGGACGCGGTTCACCGGAACCCCGAGGGCCTCGGCGACGTCAGGCAACGGCAACCAGCTCGTCATGGTCCATGAGTAAACACCAGCAACCACCGCGGACCGATCTACCGGAGCCGGGCAGATCAGCCGTCGGGTCAGGCGCCGGGGGCCGGCGGCGCCACGGGCCGCTGGCCGGTCAGGCCGGGCCGATCTGGACCCCGCCGGACGCGGCGGAGCGGGTCGCCGCCTCGGCGACCGCCACCACCCGGCGGGCGGAGTCGACCCGGTAGCCGTGCAGCGGCCAGCCGGAGACGAGGGCGTCGGCGAGGGCGCGGTGGAAGGCGTGCGGCGTGCCCGCCGGCTGCGGCAGCCGGATGCGGGTGCCGTCGTGGGTGACGATCGTGAGCGGGCCGGCGGCGATGCCCGCCTGGCCGGGGTCGGCGGTGCCGCCGCGGCTGGCGTGCCGGCCGCCCGCGCGGGCCCTGGCGGCACCGGCGGGGTGGTCGTCGTCGACGCCGTGCGGGCCGGCCCAGCCGGGGACCGGGTCCTCGGAGAACAGCGAGCCGGCCGAGCCCAGCAGGTGCACCCGGGCGGCCGGGGCGGTGCTCACGGCGGAGAGGGTGAGCTGGGCCTCGGCGCCGCTGACGAAGTGCAGCAGGATCCGGGCGTGGTCGGCGTTGGTGACGTGGTGCCAGACCCGCTTGTGCGCGGTGGCGCTGACCCACTCGACCGGCTCGTCGAACAGGTCGAGGACCCAGTCGAGGTGGCCGAAGCCGCGGTCGTGCACCAGGCCGCCGCTGATCCGCTCGTCGTCGCGCCAGCCGCCGGGCGGCCGGTGGTAGCCGCCCTGGGTGGTCTCCAGCCAGAACAGGTCACCGAGCGCGCCGCGGCGCACCGCGGCCCGCACCGCGAGGTAGGCCGGGTCCTCGCGGCGCTCCGGGTACATCGCCAGCAGCGCCGAGCGGCCGGCGGCGAGCAGCGCGAGGTCGTCGGCCTCCTGGGTGGTCAGGCAGAACGGCGAGGAGATGACGACGTCCTTGCCGGCCTCCAGCGCCCTGGTCGCCCACTGCGCGCGGGTGTGGTTGGGCGTGCTGACGATGACCAGGCTGACCTCCGGGTCGGCCAGCAGGTCCTCGGGCTCGTCGACCCGGCGGGCCGAGGAGTCGGCCGGCCGGCTGCTGGCGGGGACGCCGGGGGTGGCCTGGGCCCGGCTGGTCGCGCCGTCGCAGACCGCGACCAGTTTCAGGCCCTCGGTCGCCTCGACGGCGGCGTGGTGCACGGCCGAGGTGGTCGGGGTGCCGAGCAGGCCGACCCCGACCGCCGGGGCGTCGTGCTGGCCGAGCGCGTGCCGCAGCCAGCGGCCGACGAGGCGGTGGTAGGCCGGGTCGGCCAGGGTGCTCGCGCTCGTGCCGAGCGTGAACATGCCGAGGCCGGTGGACGGCCGCCAGGTGCAGACCGGGTGCTCGGCCATCTCGTGGCGGACCAGCAGCAGCCGCTGCACGTCGTCGGCGAGCTTGTCGGGCACCACCCAGCTGTCCACCGGGCGGAACTCGCCGAGGCGGGCGGCGAGCCCGACGCCGTCCGGCCCGGCGGTCAGGCGCAGCTCGTGCGGCGGCGTCGTGTGCCCTGGGATCAGGCCGGACGCCTCGACCAGCGGGCTGTCGGACGGCAGCGCGCGCACGGTCGGACCGGCGAGCAGCACGGGGACCGACTGCCGCGCCCGGTCGAGCAGCTCCTGCTCGACGGAGTCCAGCGGCCGGTCGATGAGCACGAGCAGGGCGTCAGCCGAGCGGGCCGACGTGGGCCCGAGCCCGGCCGCCCGCAGGTGGTCACCGAGGGCGCTCACCCCCGGCAGGTTCGAGACCAGGTGAATGCGCGGCACGCGCCAGACTCTAGTGAGCGCTCCGCGAAGCGTTGTCAACGGGGCACTGCTACGGAATCCAGGCCAACGATTCAGAGCAGGGCAATGGCCCCTTGAGAACGGCGCGGGACCCTCTTGAGGATGGTGCGGGACCCCATCGCGGCGAAAAGGGATCGCTTCGGGGCGATACGCGGCCACAGTCGCGGCCCGCGTGATGACCCACGGTCAGGTTGGCAGCAGCTCCTTGAGGGGCACGGACGGGTCGGCGAACCGGTCCTGGTCCGGGCGCGCGCCGGCCTCGAGCAGACGGCGGCCGGCGACCATGTCGATCGGCCGGGCGACCGCGACGATCGCGGTCAGCGTCCCGTCGGGAGCGAACCAGCCGGCCGACCAGCCAGGGGCCTTCCTGGCGTCCGGGGCCCGGCGGGCGGTCGGGTCGCCGCGGAACACCAGCCGGGAGTCCTCCGCCGGCAGGCCGGCGAACTGGATCATCCGGCCGAACTGCTCCGACCAGAAGTACGGCACCGGGTCGTACACCGGCAGCTCGTCCTCGCCCTTCCCAGCGGCCAGCCCCAGCAGGGTGCCGGCGGCGACCGCCGGGGAGGACTGCGCGCCGTCCCAGTGCTCGACCCACATCCGCCGGCCGTAGCGCGCCGACCACCAGGCCGCGCAGTCGCCGACGGCCAGTACCGGCCCACTCCCGGCGGCGCGCCCGGCCGCCTCGGGGGACCAGCTCGCCAGCATGTGCCCGTCGACGGCGACGCCGCGCTCCAGCACCAGGCCGCTGCCCTCGAGCCAGCCGACGTCGGGCCGCACGCCGACGCCGACGAGCACCTCGTCGGCCGGCACGACCTCGCCGCCGGCCAGCAGCAGCTTGCCCTCGGCGATCTGCTCGACGGCGGCCCCGGTGCGCAGCCGCACCCCGGCCTCCTCGAACCAGCCGGCGGCGTGCCCGCCGACCTCGGTGCCGAGCGGGCCGAGCGGGGTCGCGGCCGCCTCGATGACGGTGACGGCGGCGCCGTGCCTGGCGGCGACCGTGGCCACCTCCGCGCCGATCCAGCCGGCACCGACAATGACCAGCCGCAGGCCGGGCCGCAGCGCGTCGCGCAGCGCGAGCGAGTCGTCGATGGTGCGCAGCACCCGCTGGTTGGCGGCGCCCGGCAGGCGGACCGGGGTGGCGCCGGTGGCGATGACGAGGGCGTCGTAGGCGACCGGGCCGGCATCGGTGTGCACGGTGCCCTGCTCCAGGCCGACCGCGCGCTGGCCGAGCCGCAGCTCGACATCGGGCAGCTCAGCGAGCCGGTAGGGCAGGATCGTGTTGTCGGTGCGGCCGGTCAGCACCGCCTTGGACAGCGGCGGCCGGTCGTACGGCAGGTGCTCCTCGGCCCCGATCAGCGTGATCCGCCCGGCGAACCCCTGCTCGCGCAGCTCCACGACCGTCCGCCCGCCGGCCATCCCGGCGCCGACGACAACAACGTGCTCCATAGCCGGCAGGTTAACCGACGTTCACCTACTGGCGCCCCGAGATGATCGGCCCTCCAGCGCGGCCCGTAGTCCTCTGGACACCGCGGCCGGCCGCGGTGTGGCTTGTCGCGGCGCCGGTCAGGTGGCGACGAGCGGGAACGCGTCCTTCCAGACCGGGTCGTAGCCGGCCGCGACGAGCATCGCGGCGATCTCGGCCGGCGGGCGCTCGTCGCTGATGGTGAACTGCTCGCCGGCCGCGCCTGGCCTGCTGTACCCGCCGGGCTCGGTCGACGAGCCGGCGCTCATCGTCGTCACCGCGATCCGGACCAGGCCGTCGCGCATGGCTGGCGGCTCCCGGGTGGACAGCGACAGGTCGAGGTCGGGCTCGTAGAGCCGCAGCGCGGCGTGGATCTGCACGAACTCGGCGTCGTCGACCTCGACGACCGGCGGGAAGCCGGCGGCGTTCGGCCGGATCCGCGGCAGCGCTGCGGTCACCTCGGTGCGCCAGTAGCGCCGGGACAGGAAGGAGGCGTGCGCGGCGAGCGCCAGCACGTCCGCCCGCCAGTCGACGGCGAGCCCCAGCAGCACGCCGAGGCCGAGCCGGCGGACCCCGGCGGCGGCCGCCCGCTCGAACGACGACAGCCGGCGGTCGAAGTCGCGCTTCCAGCCGGCGACGTGCACCTCGCGGTAGCGGGCCCGGTCGTAGGTCTCCTGGTAGTGGACGGCGCCGAGCAGGCCGGCCGCGACCAGCCGGGCGTAGGTGTCGTCCGACCAGGTCTGGGTCTCGATGGAGATCGCCGGGAACATCGGCCGCAGCCGCTCGACGACGGCGGCCAGGTAGTCGGCGGAGACCTCGATCCGGTGCTCACCGGACACCAGCAGCACGTGCCGGAACCCGCGGTCGGCCAGCAGCCGGGCCTCCGCCTCCGCCTCGTCGACGCTCAGCGTACGCCGCACCACCGGCAGGCCCTTGGCGAAGCCGCAGTAGGTGCAGGAGGACAGGCAGGCGTTGGACACGTAGAGCGGGGCGAACAGCCGCACGGCCCGGCCGAAGCGGGCCAGCGTCGCCGCCCGCGCCGCCGTGGCCAGCTCCTCGAGCCGGGCGGTCGCGGCGGGCGAGAGCAGCACGGCGAGGTCGGCCAGGGTGAGCCGGCCGCCCCCGCGGTGGCGGTCGAGCACGGCGCGCACCGCCGCGTCGTCCGCGCGCTCGCCGGCCCTGGCCAGGCCGGGCAGGTCGAGGGTGGCGAGGACGCGGGAGAACTGTCCGGGCGGGGTGCTCACGGCGCGGCCGGGGCCGTGGGCAGGCCGCTCAGGAAGCCGGTGAGCGGGGACGACGCCTCGGCGCGGGTCGCCGGCCCGACGGCACCGCGGCCGGCCAGGTAGCCGAGCCGGCCGGCGACCGTGGCCAGCGCGAACGCGCGCGCCATGGCGACCGGGTCGGTGGCGACCGCGATCGCCGTGTTGACCAGGACGGCGGCGGCGCCGATCTCCATCGCCTCGGCCGCGTCCGACGGCACGCCGATGCCGGCGTCGACGACGACCGGGACACCGGCGGAGTCGATGATCGCTTCCAGGGCGTCCCGGGTGCGCAGGCCGCGGTTCGAGCCGATCCAGCTGCCGAGCGGCATCACGGTCGCGCAGCCGGCCTCCTCCAGCCGCCGGCACAGCACCGGGTCGGCCGGGCAGTACGGCAGCACCGTGAACCCGTCGGCGACCAGCAGCTCCGCCGCGCGCAGCGTCTCCACCGGGTCCGGCGCGAGCGTGCGCGGGTCCGGCGTGACCTCCAGCTTGACCAGGCTGGTGCCGGTGGCCGCCCGGCCCAGCCGGGCGAGCCGGTGCGCCTCCTCGGCGCTGACCGCGCCGGAGGTGTTCGGCAGCAGGGCCACCCCGGGCGGGACGAAGTCGAGGATGTCGCCCTCGCCGGCCCGGTCGAGGTCGACCCGGCGCAGCGCGACCGTGACGATCTCGGCGCCGCTGGCGACCAGCGCGTCCCGCATGACCTGATGGCTGCCGAACTTGCCGGTGCCGACCATCAGCCGGCTGGTGAAGGTGTGGTCGCCCACTCGGAACGGCTCGTCGGCCGCCGCCCGGACGACCGCGCCGACGGCTTCGTCGAGTTCCCCGCGTCCGTCGTCGGCCGCATCGGCCGCCGCGGTGGCGGGCGTCGTCACCGGCGCTGTCATCACTGTCCTCCCCACGCGCGCATGACCGCGATCGGGTCTGCGGGTCGCCGGCGGTGTGCTGGCCGGCCTCTCAGCCCGCGTCCGCGGGCTCCCCGGTTCGGACCGGAATTCTACGTGGTCGACCCGTTCGCCAGGGCCGGCCGAAACGGCGCGCCCGCCGCTGCGTGGCTGGTGGCGCGACACCGGCACAGCGCCCACAACCGACGCCAAGACCGCGTCAACAGGCGGTCAGCAGCGGCGATCTTTCCTCAGGTCGGGCACAAGCTAATCTATGGGCCCCGCAAGCGGGCCGCGTTCGGCGCACAACGGGCGATCGTAAACTGACCGGCGTGGATGCCACGGTCGCCGATCCCATCATCGGCCGGCTCATCGACGGCCGTTACACGGCGCAGCAGCGGCTCGCGGTCGGCGGCATGGCGACGGTCTACATCGCGCATGACAACCGGCTCGACCGAATGGTCGCGCTGAAGGTCATGCACCCGAACCTGATGGCGGAGCCCGACTTCGTGGCCCGTTTCCACCGCGAGGCGCGGGCCGCCGCCAGTCTGAACACCCCGAAGGTCGTCTCGGTCCTCGACTACGGCTCCGCGCACACCGCGGCCGGGGCCCTCAACTACCTGGTGATGGAGCTGGTGCGGGGCCGGTCGCTGCGCCAGCACCTGGGCTCGCACGGGCGGCTCGCCCCGGACGAGGCGGTGGAGGTCATCGACGCGGTGGCCGAGGCACTGGCCGCCGCGCACGCCGCCGGCATCATCCACCGGGACATCAAGCCGGAGAACATCCTGCTCGGCGACGACGGTCAGGTGAAGGTCGCGGACTTCGGCCTGGCCCGCCCGCTCAGCCAGCCGACCGCGGCGCTGACCCAGGGCGTCGTGATGGGAACGGTCGGCTACCTCGCCCCGGAGCAGGTCACCCACGGCAAGGCCGACACCCGCAGCGACGTCTACGCCGCCGGGGTCGTGCTGTTCGAGATGCTCACCGGCCAGCTCCCGCACACCGGGGCGACCCCGATGTCGGTGGCCTACCAGTCCGTGCACGGCGACGTGCCGCCCCCGTCCACGCTCGTCCCCGGGATCGCGCCGGAGCTGGACGCGCTGGTGCTGCGGGCCACCGCGCGCCGCCCGGAGCACCGTCTCCCCGACGGCTACAGCCTGCTGACCGAGGTCCGCCAGGTGATGCCGTACGTCACCGACCCGGGCGTGCCGCTGGCCGCGACCGCGTTGTACCCGCAGGGCGCGCACGAGGCCTCCGCGAGCGCCGCCGTCGCCCCGGCGGCGACCCAGGTCTACCAGCAGCCACCGGCCGAGCTGGCCGACGGCTACGCCCAGCCGGCCGCGAGCCCCTACCAGGCGGACCCGTACGGCGGCCACGACGACGGCTACCGCCAGGCCGCGGCGGCCGACCCCGGCTACCCCTCCCCGCGCCGCGTCGGCCCGCTCTACGCCGACGAGCAGCCGGACCTCGACGACGGCGACGAGCACGACGGCGGGCTCGCCCCCCGCTACGCCCGCGGCGGGGCGCGCCGGGCCCGTGGCGGCCGGGCGGGCCGGGGCGGTCGGCGCGGCCTGGCCGGCTGGCGGCCGCCGACGCCGCTCGTGGTGGGCCTCGCCGCGGTGGTCGCGCTGGTCCTGGTGATCGTCGCGGCGGCCGCGCTGCTGGGAGGCGGGGCCAGCAAGGAGGTCCCGCTGCTGATCGGGCTGACCAAGGAGGAGGCGGACGCCGAGCTCGCCGAGTTCGGCCTGACCTCGCGGATCGCCGGGGAGGTCAACCACCCGACCATCGAGCGGGGCAAGGTCGTCGACCAGTCGCCGAAGACCGGCGAGAAGGTGCCGGCGAACGGCGTCGTCGAGCTGACCCTGTCCGCCGGGCCGGCGCTGACCGCGGTGCCGCAGGTCCGCGGCATGACAGAGGCCGAGGCGCAGGCGGCCATCCAGGCGCAGGGCCTGCAGCTGAGCGGCAAGCGCACGCTGTCGGACGACGAGGTCGCCGAGGGCATGGTCGCGGGCACCGACCCGGCGGCCGGCACCCAGGTCAGGCCGGGCGATCAGATCACGCTCATCATCAGCAGCGGCCCCAGCAGCATCACGGTGCCAGACGACCTGATCGGCAAGAAGTGGGAGGACGTCCGCCAGGAGCTCACCGCGCTCGGCGTGGAGGTCCAGCGCCAGCCCGACACCAGCGGGGTGGTGTCCAAGGACCGGGTGGCCCGGACGTCGCCGGCGCCGGGCGAGACCGTCGATGCCGGCGGCACGGTCACCGTCTTCGTCTCCACGGGCGGCTCCGGTGACGGCTCCGGCCAGCTGGTCGAGGTGCCCGACCTGCAGGGGAAGACCTGGGAGCAGGCCCAGGGCCAGCTGCGCTCGCTGGGGCTGCGGGCCGACCGGGCGGGCTGGCCGTGGGGCAGCCGGGTCAAGCAGACCGACCCGCGCGCCGGGACCATGGTCGAGCGCGGCACGAAGATCCGCGTCGAGCTGGACTGAGCGCTCAGCGCACGACGAGGGCCGGTGGGTGGCTTCCCCACCGGCCCTCGTCGTTGTCCTGGTCTGCCGTCGAACCGTGTGGCCGGGCCGCCGGCCGCGCGTGTCGCCGGCCCGCCAGCCGGGCCGGCCTACTGGGCCAGGCGGACCGCCGTCGGCTGGCTGGCCTCGCTGGCCCGGCGGGAGCGGGTCGCCTGGAGCATCTCGGCGACCAGGAACGCCAGCTCCAGCGCCTGGCTGGTGTTCAGCCGCGGGTCGCAGGCGGTCTCGTAGCGGCCACCCAGGTCGGCCTCGCCGATCTCCTGGCCGCCGCCAAGGCACTCGGTGACGTTCTCGCCGGTCAGCTCGATGTGCAGGCCACCGGGGTGGGTGCCGAGCTCCTTGTGCACCTCGAAGAAGCCGAGCACCTCGTCGAGCACGTCGTCGAAGTGGCGGGTCTTCACGCCCCCCACGTCGCGGGTGTTGCCGTGCATCGGGTCGCACGACCAGACGACCGGGTGGCCGGCGCCGTTGACCTTCTCGACGATCTCCGGCAGCGCGTCGCGGACCCTGCCGGCGCCCATCCGGGAGATCAGCGTCAGCCGGCCGGGCACGTGGTCGGGGTTGAGCCTCTCGACCAGCGCGAGCACCTCGTCCGGCGACGCCGTCGGGCCGACCTTGCAGCCGAGCGGGTTGCCGACCCGGGACAGGAAGTCGACGTGCGCGCCGTCGAGGTCGCGGGTGCGCTCGCCGATCCAGATCATGTGGGCGGACAGGTCGTAGACGCTGCCCGTGGCCTCCTCGACCCGGGTGAGCGCGCGCTCGTAGTCCAGCAGCAGGCCCTCGTGGCTGGTGTAGAGCTCGACGCCGCTGAGCGCGGCGGTGCGCTGCAGGTCGATGCCGCAGGCGGCCATGAACGCCAGCGCCCGGTCGATGTCGGTCGCCATCAGCTCGTAGCGGCGGCCGGCGGCCGAGTCGCGCACGAACGCCTTGTTCCACTCGTGCACCTGGGACAGGCTGGAGAACCCGCCGGTGGCGAACGCCCTGATCAGGTTCAGCGCGGCGGCGCTGTGGTGGTACGAGGCGACCATGCGCGCCGGGTCCGGCCGGCGGGCGGCCTCGGTCGGCGCGATGTCGTTGACCGCGTCGCCCCGGTAGGACGGCAGGCCGGTCGACTTCTCGATGTCGGACGAGCGCGGCTTGGCGTACTGGCCCGCGATCCGGGCGACCTTCACCACCGGGGTGCTCGCGCCGTAGGTGAGGACCACCGCCATCTGCAGCAGCGTCTTCACCTTGTCGCGGATCTTGTTCGCGGTGTTCGCGGCGAACGTCTCGGCGCAGTCGCCCCCCTGGAGCAGGAAGGCCTCGCCCCGGGCCACGTCGGCGAGGCGCTCGGTGAGCGAGCGCACCTCGGGAGCGGTGACCAGCGGCGGCAGCGCCGACAGCTCCTCATACGCCGCGCGCAGCGCCGCCCGGTCGGGCCAGTTGGGCTGCTGCTTCGCGGGGAGGGTCCGCCAGTTGTCGAGACCGAGTTCAGCGCTGACTTCCGGGCCGTGGTCGAGGTCTGTCACCCGATAAGCGTACGGCGCGGCCTGGGTCGCTCTCATCTCGGTTTCCGGCCGCCCCGGCCTGCGCCGTCGCCGTTCGGCGGCGGCTCACGGCCAGGGGCGGCCGGCGCCGGAAACCCGTTATGCGGGAAGGCTTTCCAGCCCTTAGCCGAAGAAGACCTCGGCCTCGGCGTAGAGCTCCTCGGGAACGAGCTTGAGCTCGCGCACCGCCTCTTCCAGCGGGACCCGCTCGATGCGGGTCCCCTTGAGCGCCATCATCGTGCCGAAGGCGCCCTCGTGCACCGCGTCGATCGCGTGCAGGCCGAACCGGGTGGCCAACCAGCGGTCGAACGCCGTCGGCGTGCCGCCGCGCTGCACGTGGCCGAGGACCGTCGCCCGCGACTCGCGGCCCGTCCTGGCCTTGATCTCGTTCTCCAGCACCGAGGAGATGCCCTGCAGCCGGACGTGGCCGAACGCGTCGAGCTCGCCTTCCTTGACCACCATCGTCCCGGCCACCGGGGTGGCGCCCTCGGAGACCACGATGATCGGGGCGTAGTGGGTGGCGAACCGCTGCTCGACCAGCGCGCAGACCTTGTCGATGTCGAACGGCCGCTCGGGGATGAGGATCACGTTCGCCCCGGCGGCCATGCCGCTGTGCAGCGCGATCCAGCCCGCGTGCCGGCCCATCACCTCGACGATCAGCACCCGGTGGTGGCTCTCGGCGGTGGTGTGCAGCCGGTCGATGGCCTCCATGGCGATGTTGACCGCCGTGTCGAAGCCGAACGTGTAGTCGGTCGCCGCCAGGTCGTTGTCGATGGTCTTCGGCACGCCGACCACCGGCAGGCCGACCTCCTGGTGCAGCCGGTGGGCGACGCCGAGCGTGTCCTCGCCACCGATCGCGATCAGCGCGTCGACGCCCTGGGCCTCGAGGGTCGCCCTGATCCGGCCCGGGCCGTCGGCGAACTTGTACGGGTTGGTCCGGCTGGAGCCGAGGATCGTGCCGCCACGGGGCAGGATGCCGCGCACGGCCCGGATGTCGAGGGTGACCGTGTCCCCCTCGAGCGGGCCGCGCCAGCCGTCCCGGAACCCGACGAAGCTGTGCCCGTAGACCCCGGCGCCCTTACGGACGATCGCCCGGATCACGGCGTTCAGCCCAGGGCAGTCACCGCCGCCGGTCAGCACTCCGATCCTCACGGCTCACGACCTCCAACCTTCGACGACACCGATCGATTGCGGAGCGTAGGCCGCTGTAATCCTCATCACAAGCATGGCCGGAGGGACGCGCACCGCCCCCCTTCCGCGCGGCCGCGCCGACCGAGGCCGGGTCAGCCGACCAGGTCGGCTCTCAGCGGCGCCATGACCCGCCATCGGGCCAGGTTGTGCCGGGCGTCGACGAGGGCGTTGTGAGCGCCGGCCGGGGCCGGTGGCAGCGGCGGGCGGCCCGTCTCCTCCCAGAGCTGGCGCAGGTCGCGGGTGAACCTCGGCAGCTCGGGCGGCAACGACGGCATCATCCCGAACAGCTGGCACAGCACGACGTGGTCGTAGGCGCCGTACCAGGCCCACAGCTCCGGCTCGTCGCCGTCGGCGGTCAGGAACTGGACGATCTCCTCCCGGATCCGGGCCCTCGACCGCCAGTGCGGCGCGGACGGCGGCGGAAGCACAGCGAGCACGTTGCGCCGCACCCACGGCCCGGCGTGACCCGGGTCGAACTCGGTCGAGACCGCGTAGTACTCGCGCTCACCGTCCTCGCTGACGACGCCGATGCTGACCAGGTCAAGCCAAAGATGACCGCCGTCCATCCGCTCGATGAACTCGGTGTCGTAGAAGAAGCGGCCACCCACGGGTTCAGTGTGCCGTGTCAACGGCCGCGAGCGGCCCGGGTACGGGACCTCTGGCAGGATTCCGCCGTCGCCCCGCCCCGGGCCCCCGCGGCGTCGTCGTCCGGCTACTCCAGGCCGAGGCCCAGCGGCGGGTCGGCCGGCTGGTAGTCGGCCACCAGCTCCTTGGCCAGGTACTCCAGGAACAGGCCGGTGTCGGCGACCACGCCGAGCGCCTGCGCCGCCGCCCGGTCGGTGATCGCGGCGACCGTCGTCGGGTTCATGTCCACGGCCGCCAGCGGCACCGACGCCGGAAGGATGTTGCCGGTGGCCACCGAGTGCAGCGCCGTGGCGATCATCAGCGCGAAGCCGACGCCGCGCAGCGCCGCCCGCATCGCCCGCTGGCCGGCCAGCACGTCGGTGTGCACGTCCGGCAGCGGGCCCTCGTCGCGGACCGAGCCGACCAGCACGAAGGTCTTGTTGGCCTTGACCATCGCGTGCATGATCCCCTGGGTCAGCACGCCCTGCTCGACCGCCGCCCGCAGCGACCCGGCCCGGCGGATCGTGTTGATCGCCCGGATGTGCTGCTCGTTGCCGCGCTGCACCCGCCGGCTGCGCAGCGGGCCGACGCCCAGCGGCGTCCCGTAGAGCGCCTGCTCGACGTCGAGTGTGGCCAGCGCGTTGCCGGCGAACAGCACGTCGACGAAGCCCGCCTCGACGAGGGCGACCATCGCCGCGCTCGCGCCGGCGCTGACCACCGACGGGCCGAGCACCCACAGCACCGTCTGGCCCTCGGCCTTGACCTCGCGGATCTGCCGGGCGATCGCGCGCACCAGCAGCGCCTGCGGCTGGGCCGCGTCCACCGGGGGCAGCGTCATCGAGCCGAAGGTGCCGTACGAGCGGGTCGAGTGGGTCGAGTGGTCGGAGATCGGCAGCACCGTCTTCACGCCGGTCGACCCACAGACGATCATGTCGCCGGCCCGCACGTCGGCGACCGGGATCGTGCGCACCCGCCCGCCCGAGACGACGAGGCCGCAGTCCATCTCGGGGTGCTCGACCGGTACCCACTGGCCGTCGATGTGCACGACGGTCTCCAGGTTCGTGGTCGCGTAGAAGTCCGGCGGGAAGACGCCGTCGCGGTCCGCCGGCCGCAGCACCGCCTCCCCCGGGTCCACCCGGTTGACCCCGTGCACCTGGATCCGCATCAGGATCCGGTTGAGCAGCTCCATCGAGTCCGCGCCCACGGTGATGACCGCGTGTGACTCGTCGTCGTGCGTCCGGCCCAGGTCGATCCGGTCGACCCGGTAGTCGCCGCCATAGTCGAGCACGTCGTCGAGCACGCGGGCCAGCACGCCCGAGTCCATCAGGTGGCCGTGGACCTCGACCTTCTCGTGAAAGCGCACGCCGCCGTCCCTTCTGCCGGGCCACGAAGGCCCCGTCCAGTCCCCCAGCGATCCGGCCGTCCACCCCGGTCGGCTGCCCAGTGCCGTGCCCGAGCCACCACGCAACGGTCACTGTCGGCAGCCAACCAACCGCCGATTCGTACGACTATGAAGCCTTCCCCGGCCGATCCGCTAGGTGGAGCTGGTAACGAAGGCCCTGTACCCGGGAAGCCGGGCTCCGCCCGACCGCGTACCC
>JADGHD010000600.1 GCA_019689615.1 Frankia sp.
GTGGGGGGGGGCCGGGGCGGGGGGGCCGCGGGCGCGCCGGGGGGCGCCGCCGTGCGCGCGCGCGAACGCCTTCTCGTAGAGCGCGGCCCACAGTTCCGGCCGGCCGGCCAGGTCGCGGGAGTCCAGCCCCAGCCCGCGGGCCGGCAGGTCCCGGGTGACGGTCACCGGGAACGGCCGGCCGTTGCGGAACAGCGTGACGGTCACCGTGCCGTTGGGGTTCTCCCGCAGGCCGGCGCCGATCGCCTCCGGCCGGGCTCGGGCGATCGCGATCAGCACCGCCGCGAGGTAGCAGTCGCCGAGCGCGCCCTGCCCGACGTCCGAGCTGGCCGGCCCGTCCCGGACCAGCGGCTCGCCGCCGCCGCTGGCGGCCTCGGTACGCCAGCCGTCGGGCAGCGCCGGCTCCAGCGCCGGCAGCAGCCGGACCAGGTCGTCGACCAGCGCCGTCGGCACGCTCGCGAGCAGCAGGTCGGGCAGCGCCAGCAGGGCCGCGTCCGGTGCCGGCGAGCGGACGCCGCCGTGCCAGGTGAGCCTGGTGAGCGACTCGGTCAGCACCCGCAGCGGCTCGCCGCGCAGCTCGCCGAGCACCGCCTGCCGGGCGGCCTGGGTGAGCCCGGCCAGCCGCTCGCCGACCGTGCGCAGCGCGGTCGCGGTCAGCGCGCCCGGGTCCCGCCCGATCAGCCGGGCGAGCTCGGCCGCGGCCGCCCCGACGGCGCCTACGGCGGGCGGCGGCGCGTCGGCGAACCAGGCCCGCCGGTCGATCCACAGCCGGCCGGCCCGCACCGCCTCCTCCGCGGCGGCGAAGTGCGCCATCCGCCGCTCCACCTCCCCGGCGAGCACCGGCGCGCCGGCGGCGACGACGTGCGGGCCGAGCCGCAGCACGTCGGTCGCCACCGCGAGCCCCGGCACCGTGACCCGCGCCGCCGGTCGCAACCACGAGCCGCCGGCCGCGTGGCTGGTCACCCGCCACTCGGCCAGGGCGATGGCCACGGCCAGCTCCGCTGCCAGCCCCGCCGCCGCCCGCAGCCGGCCAGCCAGCGCGGCCAGCCGGTCCGGGTCGAACGCCACCGGTAGGCCGCCGCCGATGTCCCTGGCCGCGCCATACGCGTCCGGGCGTGGCGCCGGCGCCGGTCGCCCCGGCCCCGGCAGCCCACCGGCGTACGGGTCCGCTGGGCCGTCCGCGGCGTCGGCGGCCAGGCCCAGCCCGAGGACCCGCACCAGCGCCGGGTCTGGCACGTCCCACCCCGGCGCCATCCCGGGGACCGGCCCCATCGCCGCCATCTCCGCCGCGGCCAGCGACCGGTACCCGAGCGCGGTTTCCCCGGTCACGGGCACCCGGGCCCACGGGACGGCGCGGGCCCCAACCCCAGCGCCCCGCTCCTGGCCAGGGCAGGGGCCAGCGGTCTCGCCCGGCCCTGGCGCCCGTGGCCAGTCGGCGGCCACGGCGGTGGCCAGCCCGGCGGCGGCGGGCCACGCCGGCTCGGCGAGCGCCTCGGCCGCCCGCGCGCACCAGCGGGAGCGGCGGGCCAGCAGGTCGGCGCTGAGCCCGACCGCCCGTCGCCAGCCGTCGATCCGCTCCCCTGCCCGGCGCGGCCACGGCCCGAGCCACGTCCGCGGCTGGTCCAGCTCGGCCACCGGATCGAGCAGGCCGGCGACCGCGCTGGCGAGCCGGCGCAGCTCGGCGGCGGCCGCGGCGTACGCCTCGCCGTCGGCGACGGGCGGCGCGGCGCCGGCCAGGAGCGCGAGGTTCCGCATGAGCACCCACCCCAAGATCGTTACCACGGTCGCCGCCACGCTAGCGGTCCGCCGCCCCGGTCACCACCGGGGGCGCGCCACCCCCGCTTGCGCCGCCGGCCGGGTCTGTGAGCAGCGGAACAGTCCCGGTCAGAGCGGGCATGGCGGGACGCGACCGGAGGTTTCCGCGGCCCAACTGCGTTAGCGTCGATTAACGTCCCGCGTGTCAGGTGGCCGAGGCCCAGGCGGCGCGGGTGCAACATCGATCGTCGAAGGAGCGCAACGTGCCCGAGGCCGTCATCGTCGCCGCCGCCCGCTCTCCAATCGGGCGCGCGCACAAGGGATCGCTGAAGGACATGCGGCCGGACGACCTGGCCGCACTGGTGGTCAGGGCGGCGCTCGACCAGGTCCCCGCGCTCGACCCGAAGACGGTCGACGACCTGATGCTCGGCTGCGCCCAGCCGGCCGGTGAGCAGGGCTTCAACATGGCCCGCTCGGTCGCCGTGCAGCTCGGGATGGACTTCCTGCCCGGCACGACGGTGAACCGCTACTGCTCGTCGTCGCTGCAGACCTCGCGGATGGCCTTCCACGCGATCAAGGCCGGCGAGGGTGACACGTTCATCTCCGCCGGCGTCGAGTGCGTCAGCCGGTTCGTCAAGGGCAGCGCGGACGGCCTGCCCGGCACCCACAACCCGAAGTTCGCCGACGCCGAGGCGCGCACGGCCGCCCGCGCGGGCGAGGGCTCCGCGGTATGGACGGACCCGCGGGAGGAGGGCCTGCTGCCCGACATCTACATCGCGATGGGCCAGACCGCGGAGAACGTCGCCCAATACGCCGGGGTGAGCCGGCAGGACCAGGACGAGTGGGCGCTGCGGTCGCAGCAGAACTGCGCCAAGGCGATCGCGGACGGGTTCTTCGAGCGGGAGATCGTGCCGGTCACCCTCCCGGACGGCACGGTCGTCGCGAAGGACGACGGCCCCCGCCCGAACACCACGCTGGAGGCGCTGGCCAACCTCAAGCCGGTGTTCCGCCCGGACGGCACCGTGACCGCCGGCAACGCCTGCCCGCTGAACGACGGCGCCGCCGCAGTGATCATCATGAGCGACGCCCGCGCCCGCGAGCTGGGGCTGACCCCGCTGGCCCGGATCGTCAGCACCGGCGTCAGCGCGCTGTCGCCGGAGATCATGGGCCTCGGGCCGATCGAGGCGTCGAAGCAGGCGCTCGCCCGCGCCGGCATGACCATCGACGATGTCGACCTCGTCGAGATCAACGAGGCGTTCGCCGCCCAGGTCGTGCCGTCGGCGCGCGCCCTGAACATCGACTTCGACAAGCTCAACGTGCACGGCGGCGCGATCGCGCTCGGTCACCCGTTCGGCATGACCGGCGCCCGCATCCTGAGCACCCTGCTCAACGGCCTGCGCACCAGGGACAAGACGATCGGTCTGGAGACCATGTGCGTCGGCGGCGGCCAGGGCATGGCCATGATCGTCGAGCGGCTCAGCTGAGCCGGGTGCACCTCACGGCCAGCGCCGCCGCTCGGGCCGGTGGCGCTGGCCGGCCGGGGGGGGGCCCCCCCCCCCCCCCCCCGGGGGCGCCCCCCCCCCCGGACCCCGGCCCCCCCCCCACAA
>JADGHD010000601.1 GCA_019689615.1 Frankia sp.
CCCCGGGGGGGCCCCCCGGGCCCCCCCGGTGGGGCCGCGCCCCCCGGGGGGGGGGGGCCCCGGGCCGGTCGTCCTGGCGCCGTTGCCCGGGGCCAGGCGCGCCACGGAGGCGCCAGCGGTGGCGGCGGCCGTGGTGACGTTGGTGCTGGTCTCGCCGGCCGGCGCGGCCGCGGGGCTGGCACTGCGCGGCGGGACGGTCATGAGTGGGCGGAAGTAGCCCTGGGGAGCCGGTTCGCCGATCATCTCGTCGCCGACCGCGAGCCAGGCGTGCGCGGCGAACGGGGCGACCGTGCGCACCCCGGCGCACCAGGTCGGCCAGGTGCCGGACATCCGGCACAGCAGCGCCGCCGCCAGCGACCGCGGGACACAGCCCTTCGCCCCGCGGCAGACCAGGCTGACCGCGGTGACGTCGGCCAGCGCCGCCTCGACCTGGCTGGCGTCGGCGGGCGCCGCCGCACGGCTGGCCGCGGTCAGCACCGTCCGGATCCGCGCCGGAGGCTGGGTTGCCAGCAGGCGGGCCGCCGTCACCGCGACCTTGGCGCGCAGCCGCCTGGCCGGCGGCGGCAGCTCGGTCCGCCGGCGCACCGTCATGGGCATCGTCACCGTCGTCGACCTCCCTCGGCCCGCTCGTCCGCGGTGGTGTCGCCGCCGGAAGCCCGCGCCTGCGGCTCGCCGGCCGACTCCGTGAGCAGATCGGCATCGATCAGCTCCGTCACCAGCCGGTCGACGTCGGCCCTGGCATCTGTCAGGGAGACGTCGTACTCCTGCACCAGTGCCTGGGCCGCGCCATCCGGGCCGGCGCCCGCCAACAGCTCCCGCAGTACGAGCGCGCCGGTCGGGTTCAGCGCCCAGTACCGGCCGCTGCGCTCGTCGAGCAGGGCCGCTCCGTAGTCGGTCTCGGTCGAGACGACGGCGCGGCGCAAGGTCAGCATCTCCACGTCCTCCGGTGAACTCGTCGATCGGCCCTGGTGGCTGATCGCAGTGGTCGGGCTGGACGGTCCGGGTCAGGGGCGCGGGTCGGCGGCGCCGGGAACGGTGGACAACCAGACCTCGGCGGCCGCGGCGGTCTGCAGTGAGTCGTGTGGGCGGTCGGGCGACGCCGTGTACCGGCTGGCGGCGGCCAGCGCGCGCTCGTCGGCCAGGCCGAGCTCGGCCAGCCGGGAGTCGGCGAACAGCGCGCGCAGGGTCTGCTGGTTCGCGCGCAGGCCCGCCTCGACCTCGGCCGAGCCCTCCGCCTTGGTGGTCCGGCGCAGGCACTCGTCCGGCACGATCCCGGCCATCGCCGCCGTCAGCAGCGGCTTGTACTCCCATGGGGTGGCGCGCTCGGCCGCGCGGACCGACAGCGCGGCCTCCACGACCCGGTCGTCGTAGAACGGCAGCTCCAGTGGCGGGCCATGCGGGCCGGCGAGCTGGGTGAAGCCGCGGGCCGCCGCCGCGCCGACCCGGATCGTGAACAGGTCGGCGTGCCGGTCCCTGGTCGCGCCCAGCGGCCGCGCGGCGCGCGGGTCCGCGATGACGGCGGTGAGCGCCTCGCGTAGCAGCTGCCTGCCGTACGGGCTCAGCCACTCGGGCACCCGCGGCGACAGCGACCAGTCGAGCTCGGCCACCGGCGCCGGCGGCGCGAACGCCCGTCCGGGTGGCGGCGGCCCGAGCAGCCCGGCGAGCCAGGCCCGGTAGGAGCGGGGGCGCAGCGTCCACAGGCTGGCCGCCAGCGGCCAGCGGTGCTGGGCGCGCAGCGCGCGCAGGCGCCCGGCCGCCGCCAGCGGGTGCCCGCGGGCGAGCCCGGCGATGTGGTTCGGGCTGCCCTGGGCGATCTCGTCGCCGCCCAGTCCGCACAGGTGCAGCCGCGGGTCGTGGCGGGCCGCCAGCCGCAGGCCGGCGAGCAGCTTCGCCCGGTCGATCACGCCGATGAACGGGCGGTCCAGCGGCTCGCGGGCGTCCTCGATCTGGTCGTAGACCAGCGGTACGTCGGTGCGGGGCAGCAGCTCGAACGGGCCACCGGACGGCAGGAGCGCCGCGCGGGCGAGCGCGGCCCAGCGGGCGTCGTCGGTCCCCGGGTCATGGGCCACCCCGGTGTACGGGACGAGGTCGGCCGGCCCGCGGGCGGCCAGGAAGCACAGCGCGGTCGAGTCCAGCCCACCGGACAGGTCGGCGGTCACCGTGCCGCCCGCGGCGGTGCGCACGTCGACCGCGTCGATCAGGGCCTGCCGCAGCGCGGCGGCGCCGGCCCGGCGGCCGAGTTCCGGCGCGGGCGGCCGCCACCAGCGGACATGCGTCGCCCGCGGCCGCCAGCCGTCGTTGGCGCAACCGTGGCCGACGTCGAAGGCGGCGGCCGTGACCGGGCTTTCGGCGGCGCCGTCGGCCGTGCTGGCCGCGGGGCGCGGGAGGCCGGGCGGCGGGTCGAGGCACAGCCATTCGTCCGGTGGCACGGCAGTGACGCCGTGCCACAGCGGCCGGTCCGCCAGCGGATGCGGCGGCACCGGGTCCACCAGGCTCAGCGCGAGCGCCGCCAGATCGAGTGGGCAGCCGGCCAGGGTGGCGACGACGTCGGCCCGGTCGCCGGCGACCACCACCCCGTCACCCAGCCCGGACGCGGCGACGGCGTGGAACACCCGGCGCAGGCCGGAGGCAGTGCCCTGGACCCGGCACCGGCCGTCGATCTCGGCGATCAGGTGGAAGCTGCCGGCGACACCATCGATGAGCTCGGTAGCACCGGTCACGTCGCGGACCCGCGCCAGGCGGCGGGCCAGCTCGTCGGCCCCGACCGCGGCGCGCCCGACGAGCACGGCCAGCCGGTCCGGGCCCGCGGTCGCGCTGACCAGGCCGTCGTCCGCCCAGCGCCCGACCAGCAGCGGGCGTCCGGAGGAGCGTCGCCGCAGCACCCGTGCCACGCTCCCCTGGGCGGCCGCCGCCGCGCTCAGACCGGCCGCCACCACGACGGCAGCCGACGTGTCCGGCAGTGCCACGAACCACGGCGTAGGGGGTGGCGGCAGCGACGGCGTGGGCAGCGCCGCAGCGGCCGCCGCGGGCGCGACCGGGGCCACCGCCGCGGTGCCGGGACGCGCGGCCGACGCGTCATCCGGCCGCGTGCCCCGTCTGGTGGGGGTGGCGGCCACGGCGGTGGTCGTCGTGGCGGGGTGCTGGCTCATCTCGTCGTCCGTTGGTCCTTCCTGGGCCGCTGGCGGTCAAGCCGCTGGCGGCTGCGTCGGAAAGCCGCAAGGCTGTGCGGGCTGGCCTGTGGCGCCCGGGCGGGGTCAGCGCGGCGGTTCTGGCCCGGGTACGGCCGGGGGGGGGGGGGCGGGGCGGGGCGGGCCGCGCCGGGCGCCGGGGGCGGCGGAAGAGACAAAA
>JADGHD010000602.1 GCA_019689615.1 Frankia sp.
GTTGGGGGATGGAGCGGGGGAGGCGGACCTGGAAGCGGGTGTCGCCGGGGCGGGAGCTGGTGACGCGTAGGTCGCCGTGGTGCTTGCCGACCACGATCCGCCAGGAGATGTCCAGGCCGAGGCCGGTGCCCTCGCCGACCGGCTTGGTGGTGAAGAACGGCTCGAAGATGCGCTCGACGATCTCGGGCGGGATGCCGGTGCCGGTGTCGCCGATCTCGACGAGGACCGAGTCGTCCTCGCCCCAGGTCCGGATCGTCAGCGTGCCCTGGCCGGCCATGGCGGCGACCGCGTTGTCGATGAGGTTGGTCCAGACCTGGTTGAGCTCGGCGGCGTAGACGGCGATCGGGGCCAGCGAGCGGTCGTACTCCTTGACCACCCGGATCCCGTCGCCGATCTTGCGGGCCAGCATCACCAGCGTGCTGTCGAGCAGGTCGTGGATGTCGACGGTCTGGTACGGGCCCCGGTCGAGCTGGGAGTACTGCCGGGCGGCGCCGACCAGCGTGGACACCCGGGTGGTGGCGTCCTCGATCTCCTTCATCAGCAGCTCGGTCTCCACCGTGTAGCCGAGCCAGCGGACGGCGCTCGCCAGGTGCTCGTCGCCGACGATCTCGGCCACCTGGTCGAGCCAGGCGACGTCGAGCCCGGCCTGCACGAACGCCGGGGCGACCTCCCAGCCGAAGTCGATGCCGTGGTCGTCGAACCAGTCGCCCAGCTCGTCCTCCCGGTCGGCGGCCTGCAGCGGCGACAGCACCGGTGCGATGTTCTTGGCGACCCGTTCGGCCGCCTCCTCCTGCAGCCCGATCAGCGTGCCGAGCGTCGCCTGGTCGAACGGGCCGGAGGCGATCAGGCGGAGCTTGTGCCGCATGCCGGCGACCCGCTCGCGCAGCCCGGCGGTCGCCCGCACCGCCGCGGCCGCCGGGTTGTTGAGCTCGTGGGTGAGGCCGGCGGACAGGGCGCCGAGCGCCAGCAGCCGCTCCCGCTGCCCGATCGCCTGCTGGATGCTCTTCATCCCGAAGAACAGCCCCTCCAGCAGGTGCACCGCCATGGGGAACCAGTCGCGCATCAGGAACGCGAACCGGTCGGCGTCGAGCACGAAGAACCGCGTCGGCCGGATCGCCCGCAGCGACTGCTGGTAGACCTGTGGGAGGCGGTCGCCCAGGTAGGCGTGCCACGCGCCGCCGTAGACCCCGCGCTGCGACGTCCGGCTGATCTCGACGTCTGTGCCGCTGGCCAGCTTGGACACGACGATCTCGCCGTCGAGCAGGACGAGGAACAGCCGGGCCGGCTCGCCCTCGGTGATCACCGGCCCTGGCTCGAACCGCAGGACCCGGCCGTGCTCGCACAGCCAGAGCAGCTGGGCGTCGGTCAGCTTCTCGAACAGGAACAGCGTGCGCAGCTCGTCGACGCCGCAGCGCTCCTGCTCGACGCCGGACATCAGGCGAGGTAGCGGTGCACCAGCGCGATCGCCATCGCGCCCTCGCCCACCGCCGAGGCGACTCGCTTCACCGACGTCGACCGCGCGTCTCCGGCCACGAACACTCCCGGCATGCTGGTCTCCAGGTGATAGGGGTCCCGGTCGAGCGTCCAGCCAGGCGGGCGCCGGCCGTCGGTCAGCAGGTCGGGACCGGCGACGACGAACCCGTGCTGGTCGCGGACCACGACGCCGTCGAGCCAGTCGGTGTGCGGCTCGGCGCCGATGAACACGAACAGCCGGCTCGCCGGCACGGTCTCCGTCGTGCCGGTGGAGTAGTCCCGCAGGGTGAGGGCACGCAGGTACTCCTCGCCATCCCCGGCGACGACCTCGGTGCACGGGCGGACGGTGATGTTCGGGATGCTGGCGATCTGCTGGATCAGGTAGTAGGACATCGACGCGGACAGGTCCTTGCCGCGCACCAGCATCGTGACCGAGCGGGCGTGCCCGGCCAGGTAGACCGCCGCCTGGCCGGCGGAGTTCGCCCCGCCCACGATGTAGACGTCCTCGCCGGCGCAGGCGGGCGCCTCGGTCAGCGCCGAGCCGTAGAAGACGCCCCGGCCGGTGAGTCGCTGCAGGCCGGGCGCGGTGAGCTGGCGGTAGGACACGCCGGTGGCGAGGACGACCGTGAAGGCGCGCAGCTCGCCGCCGTCGGCGAAGCGCACCGTGCGCGCGTTGCCGTCGGCCCGCAGCTCGACGACCTTCCGGGCGGTGATCACCTCCGCGCCGAACTTGACGGCCTGCCGGCGCGCCCGGTCGGTGAGCTGGGAGCCGGACACGCCGTCCGGGAAGCCCAGGTAGTTCTCGATCCGGGAGCTCTGGCCGGCCTGCCCGCCGGTGGCGGTGCGCTCGATGAGCACGGTGCGCAGCCCCTCCGAGGCCGCGTACACGGCGGCGCCGAGCCCGGCCGGCCCGCCGCCGATGATGATCACGTCGTAGAAGTCGGCTGCCGGGGTGGTGGACAGCCCCACCTCCGCGGCGATCTGCGCGTCGGTCGGGTCGATCAGCGTGGTCCCGCCCGGGGTGATCACGACCGGCAGGCGTGGGCCGGCGGCCTCTGGCCCGGACACCTCCAGCCCGGACGCGGCGACGGCCCGGGCGGCGACGGCCGCGGGGACGGCGACGCTGCCTCCGGCGCCGTCGTCCTCGGCGGTGGTGGTGGCCGCGGTGGCCGCGGCGAGCAGCCGGCGGCCCTCCGGCTCGTCCGACAGGTACCAGCGGTAGGGGACCTGGTTGCGGGCGAGGAACTCGCGGACCTCGTAGGAGCGGGCGGACCAGCGGTGGCCGACCACCCGGGTCTCCAGCACCGGCGCCGCCTCGGTGGTCCGCCAGGCCTCGAGCAGCGCGTCGACCACCGGGTAGAGCTTCTCCTCCGGCGGGTTCCACGGCTTGAGCAGGTAGTGGTCGAGGTCGACGATGTTGATCGCGTCGATCGCGGCGTTCGTGTCCGCGTAGGCGGTCAGCAGCACCCGCTTGGCCAGCGGGTAGAGGTCCATCGCCCGCTCGAGGAACTGGATGCCGTCAAGCTGCGGCATCCGGTAGTCCGCGATCAGCACGGCGACCTGGTCGCCGCGCAGCGTCATCTCCCGCAGCGTGTCGAGCGCCTGCATACCCGACTCGGCCCGCACGATCCGGCAGCTCTCGCCGTAGCGGCGGCGCAGGTCCCGGGCGACGGCGCGGGAAACGCCCGGGTCGTCGTCGACGGTGAGGATCGCCGGGCGGGCGACTGCCGCCCCCGCGACCGCTCCGGGCCTGCCTTCTGCCACCAATGAGCTCCCTCGAGGCCGCGGCCTGTGGCCGGCAGGAGCTTCCCTGTCGGCCGGCTGTGGGCCGGCAGCGGACAGTGCCGGCCTGTCCACAGCATAGAGAGCCG
>JADGHD010000603.1 GCA_019689615.1 Frankia sp.
CCCACCGGCCACCCAGCGCCCCCGCGGCCGCCGCCGCCCGACCGTGGCCTGGCGGTAGGCGCGCCTCGAGGACCCTGACCGACCCCGGAGGCCACGGCGCGGCGGTGGGCGTCGACGATCCCCGGTCGCGGCCCCCACGGTCGTGGTCGTGGGCCAGGGCAGCCGTGCCCTAGTCGGCGGAGGCGGAGGCCTCGACCGGCTCGGCTGGCTTGGCGACCGGGCGGGACGCGCGGCGGGCGCGCCGGCCACGGCTGGTGCCGGTGTCGGCGGGCTCGGCGGCGACGCTGTCCGGGTCGGCGCTGTTCGCGAACACCGTCGGGGTGGCGGCCAAGCCCCCCGTGCCGTTGCCGGTGCCATGGCCGTTGGCCCGTGCGGACAGGTCGGCCGGGACGGCGCCGGGCCAGCCGACGCCGAGCGCGGCGGTGGCCGACGGCGGCACGCTGGCGGACGAGTCCGCGGTCTGCGGCCAGCCGGTGCCCGTGGTGTCGACGGGCGCGGGAGCCTCGGCGGCACCCGGCGCGCTGGCCGGCGTGGCCACCGGCTCGGGCACGGCGGCGATCACCGAGGTGGTGGCGCGGCGCGCCCGTCCCCGCGATCGGCCGGTCTCGGGCCGCCGCTCACCGCCACCAGCGCCCTCGGGCTCATGGCCGCCCGCGGCCGGGGCCGCGGAGGCGGCGCTGGCTTCGGCCGGGACAGCGGTGGTGGCCGCGTCGGCGCTGCCAGCCGGGGCGGCCGCGGCGACGGCGGCCGGCGCGGCTGTGCCGTCGGCGGCGGCGGTCGGCGACGCGCCACCCGCGGCGAGCGCGGGAGCGGACCCGTTCTCGGTGGCCGTCGCGACGGCCACCTGCTGCGCCTCCTGGGCTGCCCGGCGGGCGGCCCGGCGCGGCGGCGGGGCCGGCACCGGCGCGGTTGGCTGCGGGGCGTACTGGTGGGCTGGGCCGACGGCGTCCATGTGGATGAGCACGCCGCGGCCGTTGCAGTGCGGGCACGGCTCGCTGTAGGCCTCCAGCAGGCCCTGGCCGACCCGCTTGCGGGTCATCTGCACCAGGCCGAGGCTGGTCACCTCGGCGACCTGGTGGCGGGTCCTGTCCCGGCCGAGGCACTCGGTGAGCCGGCGCAGCACCAGCTCGCGGTTGCTCTCCAGGACCATGTCGATGAAGTCGATGACGATGATCCCGCCGATGTCCCGCAGCCGCAGCTGACGGACGATCTCCTCGGCCGCCTCCAGGTTGTTCTTGGTGACGGTCTCCTCGAGGTTGCCGCCCTTGCCGGTGAACTTCCCGGTGTTGACGTCGATGACGGTCATCGCCTCGGTCCGGTCGATGACCAGCGAGCCACCGGACGGCAGCCACACCTTGCGGTCGAGCGCCTTGGTGAGCTGCTCGTCCACCCGGTACTCGGTGAACAGGTCGGTCGTGCCGACATGGCGGCGCACCCGGGAGCGCAGGTCGGGGGCGACCAGGTCGACGTAGTTCTCGATCATCTCCGCCTCACCGGAGCCCTGCACCACCAGTTCGGTGAAGTCCTCGTTGAAGATGTCCCGGATGACCCGGATGACGAGGTCGGGCTCGCCGTAGAGCAGGGCGGGCGGGTTCGCCTTCTGCGCCTTGCGGGTGATGTCCTCCCACTGGGCGGCGAGGCGCTCGATGTCGCGGGCCAGTTCCTGCTCGCTCGCGCCCTCGGCCGCGGTCCGGACGATGACGCCGCCGTTCTCCGGCGTGATCTTCTTCAGGATGGCCTTGAGCCGGGCGCGCTCGGTGTCCGGCAGCTTGCGGCTGATGCCCGCGTTCTGCCCGTCCGGCACGTACACCAGGTAGCGGCCGGGCAGGCTGATCTGGCTGGTCAGCCGGGCGCCCTTGTGGCCGATCGGGTCCTTGGAGACCTGCACCAGCACCGGCTGGCCCGGCTTGAGCACCTGCTCGATCTTGCGCGGGCGGCCCTCCAGCCCGGAGGCGTCGTAGTTGACCTCACCGGCGTAGAGCACGGCGTTGCGGCCCTTGCCGATGTCGACGAACGCCGCCTCCATGCTGGCCAGCACGTTCTGCACACGGCCGAGGTAGACGTTGCCGGCGTAGGAGGCGGAGCTAGCCCGGGTGACGAAGTGCTCGACGAGGATGCCGTCCTCGAGCACCGCGATCTGGGTGCGGTCGCCGATGTGGCGGACCAGCATCCGCCGCTCGACCGACTCGCGGCGGGCGAGGAACTCGGCCTCGGTGACGATCGGCGGCCGGCGACGGCCGAGGTCACGGCCCTCCCGGCGGCGCTGCCGCTTGGCCTCCAGCCGGGTCGACCCGGTGACGCCGCGGACGAGGTCCTCGTCCCGGCGGCTCTCGCGGACGTGCACGACCGTGTTCGGCGGGTCGTCCGGCGAGACCAGGTCCTCGGCGCTGCCGGCGACGGCGCGGCGGCGCCGGCGGCGGCGCCGGCGCGAGCCGTGGCGCTCCTCGCCGTCCTCGCCGTCCTCGCCGGTCTCGGCCTGCTCCTGGCGCGGCTCGGCCGGCTCCTCCTCGGCCTCCTCGTCCGCCTCGTCAGCGGGTGCCGTCCGCGGCGCGGCGGCGGCCTGGGCCGGCTCCTGCGGCGCCTCGGCCGTCGCCGTCTCGTCCTCACCCCGGGCCCGGCCGCGGCCGCGGCGGCCCCGGCGGCGCCGGCGGGTGCCGCCGGTCTCGAGGTCCTCGCCCTCGGCCTCGGCGCCCACCGGCTCGGCCGGCTCGTGCTCGGCCTCCTCCTCGGCGACCGTCGTGGCCTCGTCGTCGATGACGTCGTCCCGGCCCCGGCGGCCGCGCGGCTCGCCACCGGCCGGCTGCTCACGGCCGCGGGCGACGGCGGACTCGTGCGCGCTCAGGTCGGGGGCCTGGAACATCACGGTGGTCACCGGCCGGCGCACCGCCCGCGGCGGCGTCTCCGGCGCTGTGGTCCCCGCGGAGAAGACGGACTGGGTGGGGGCGCTCCATTCCGGCGTGGCCGGGCGCTGGGCGCGCGGCCGGGTGTCGGTCCCGCCCGGCTGGGCGGCGCCGTCGCCGCTGGCGGTGACCGCGGCCGGCTCGCGCGGTGCCTGCTCGGCGGCGCCGTCCTCGGTGGCAGCGGCCTCGGCAGCCCCGGCATCGGCCGTGGCCGCGCTGGTCTCGCCCTCGGCGGCCGGCGGGGTGGTCGCGGCCGGCGGGGTGGTCGCGGCTGGCGGCTCGGGCTCGGCGGCGGCCTGCGCCCGCTCGGCGCTGGCCCGGCGGGTGACGCGGCGCCGCCTGGTCGGGGCGGCGGCCGGCGCGGGCTCGGCCGGGGTGGTCGACGACTCGGGGGTGTCCGCCAGGGTGGCGTCCGCGCCGGCCGTGGCGGGGGGCTCCGGCTC
>JADGHD010000604.1 GCA_019689615.1 Frankia sp.
CGGGGGCAGAGGGGCGGGCGGCGGCACGGGCGTCGCGGTCATCCGCGGCCCCGGCCGTGGTCGATGGCTATCGACGGCACGCGCACTCACCAAACGTGGCAGGTCGCCGTAGCTGGGCTCATGCTGTCACGTTAAGTGCTCCATTGGGCACGCACCGGTCAAGAGGTGTGGCGTGTCCCGGCCTCGGATCAGTCGGCCGGGTCGTGCCGGCCGGGCGGGTCGGCGTCGTGCTGGCACGACCGGGAAAGCGGCCTGGCCGGGGTACCCCCGGGATCGCCGAGGCCGAGCTGGGCGGTGGGCGGGGGGAGGACCGCGGCGCGCCGACGATCGCCCGGCCGGTGGCCCGCCCGGGACGACGCCCCCGAACTGCCCCGGGTGGACCGGGCGCCCGCGCGGCCACTGCGCCGGCCGGCCCCGTCGTCGCCAGCGCCGCCAGCGCTGCCCGCGGCCGCGCCAACCGGGACGGCCTCGCCCCTGGGGCGGCCGTTCGCCGAGGCGTCCGCGGTCGCCGTGCGGACCGCCTCGAGCACCAGCTCGCGCAGGTCGGCGCGCAGCGACTCAAGCTGGTGGGTGAGCTCACCGCGCACGTACTGCCGGGTCGCGGACTCGCTGTGGGCCAGCCGCAGCGCCGCCACCTCCCGGGCGAGGAACTCGGTGTCCTCCCGGATCCGCGACGCGGTGGCCCGGTCCTCGGCGAGCGTCGCCCTGTCCCGGTCGTCCTGCCGGTTCTGCGCCAGCAGGATCAACGGCGCGGCGTACGCGGCCTGCGTGGAGAAGGCCAGATTGAGCAGGATGAAGGGGTACGGGTCCCAGCGCAGGAACGGGAGCGCGATGTTGAGCCCGATCCACACGATCACGACCACCGTCTGGATGGCCAGGTAGCGTCCTGTGCCCAGGAAGCGGGCGATGCGCTCGGCACTGCGGGAGAACGCCTCGCGGTTCACCGAGCGCGGGAGCAGGATCGTCCGGCCGGCCGCCGGGACGTCGAGGCGGTCGGCGGAGTGCCGGGAAGCGGTAGTCGTGATGCTCATGAGGTCCCCGTTCCGCGTGCCGGTCCGCCACCTGCCCGGATGAAGGACGGGTGGGCGCACGGCGCGCACTGCATGCGGGGCCGCGATCGACGCGGCCCAGGCCGACACAGGTCACGAGCGGCCAACTCCGCCCAGTGGGATCGCGGGACGATGTCAGAGCACGGCGCCGCCGGCCGCGGAGCACCACGAGTATCGGGTGGAACTCCGCGCGGGCCAGCGCACCTTGGTCAGCCCGAGCCACCTGCCCGGACGGTCCGGCGCGCGGGGCCAAGGCCCGTCAACCGGTGACCGCGCCCGATCTGTCCGTTAACGTTCGTCCAGCGTCGGGTAGAGGTGGCCGGAACTAGAGCACCCGCTTGCACTCACAGCGGCCACCTCCTCGCGGTCGTCCTCCTTAGAGGATCCGGCAGGTCACTCGTCGAGGGGCGGCGCCCGCCGGGCGCGCAGGCCGGCCGCAGGCCGTGACCACGCTTGCTTCTCCCGGCGCCCGACGACACGGTCGGCGCCGTTACGGCGCCCGCGCTGGGCCCGTGGGCGACATCCAGGGGCCCACAGGCTGCTCTCCACGAGAGAGCCCGTCAGCCCTGTCTCTCTGGCCGTGCCCCTCGGGCCCTGCCCCTCTAGAGGACCGGTAAGTCCTTGTCAAGGATAACGGGCACCGCTACGCCCAGCCCACCCGGGTAGCCGGCCGCACCGTCGGTTGGGCGACCATCGGTGGGCCGTCACGCGACCATCGGGCGGCCCCAACGGCCCATATGACCCGATGCGCTCTGGTGACACCACGGCTACGGTGCTCGCATGGAGCGCGCAATCCGCTTGACCGCCGTCATCACCCGCAGTGACGACGTCTACGTCGCCCGGGCCGTGGAGGTGGACTGCGATGCCCGTGGGCACACGGTGGAGGAGGCGCTGTCCAACCTGCGCGAGGCGCTCGAGGCCTACTTCGAGGACGCCCCGCTGCCGCTGACCAACCCGGACAGCCCGATCATCGCTCCCGTCAACGTCCGCCTGCACGACGACTGAAAACGCCCGCTACCAGCGGGTTCGCGGATCAGGCCCCGGTTCGCCCGCCCCGAGGAGGCTGGTGGCGCCAGGCGCGCGCAGCGGCAGCGTCATCCGCTGCCAGCGGCGTCCGTCCAGCTCACCACCGGCTGGCTCGCCGTCGACGGCGAAGCCATGCCTGGCGTACAGCCGCCGCGCGCCCACGTTGCCCTCGTTCACCCAGAGTGTCACCGCGTCGGCGCCGACGCCGCCCGCCCAGTCGATGACCTCGGCGACCAGGGCGTCCGCGGCCCCGGTCCCACGCGCCCACGGCGCCACCCACATCGCGCACAGCTCCCGCCGACCGGGCTCGGCGGCCGGCGCGTACGCCCGCACCAGGCCGGACGGCGTCCCGAAACGGGTGACGAAGATAACAAGATCGTCATCGCGCGTCGCGCAGTCTGTCGCCCGCCGCTCCCACTCCTGCGCCGGCACGGCCGCCTCGTCGGCCAGCCCGCCGGAGAACGCCCACGGCGCGTCGGCGAGCGCGAGCAGCCGCAGCGCCCGCAGCAGCATCGCCTCGTCGGCCCGGATCCGCCGGGTCCGGATCTCCACCGGCCGGTCGTCCGCCGGCCCCGGGCCCGCCGGTGGCGCCGTCACCAGTCGGGACGCGCCGCCTGCCGCCGTGACCACCGTGTCCATCGCGACGTCCTCCCCAGCTGGTGCCAGGTGGTGCTGTGTCAGCAAAGGCTATGCGCCCGGCCACGGCCGCCCGCACACGGGCGACGCCACGCCCCGCTGGGCCGCGACGGTCAGAGGAAACGGTGCAGGATGTGCGCGTCGACCTCGCCGGCCTTGGCGTGGCGGAAGGCCCGGGGCACGGTGCCGACGATCGTGAACCCGAGTGAGAGCCACAGCCGCAGGGACGCGGTGTTGGTCGCGACGACGAGGTTGTACTGCATCGCCCGGTAGCCGAGGTCGCGCGCCGTGCGCAGGCAGTGCTCGCCGAGGCGGCGGCCGACGCCACGGCCGCGGGCGTCCGCCGCGACCATGAACCCGGCGTTCGCGACATGGTCACCGAGGCACTGCTGGTTCGGCTTCAGCTGGTAGGTGCCGACGATCCGCCCGTCCGCCGTCTCGGCCACGTAGGTGTACGCGGGCGGCGGGGCGAACCACATCGCCCGGCCCTGCTCACTGGTGGTCGCCGGGTCGTAGGGGTAGGTCTCGCCGGCCGCGACGATCTCGTGCCAGAACGGCCACACCCGCTCCCAGTCGTCCGCCTCCGCCGGCCTGATCACCAGCTCGCCGTCCACGCG
>JADGHD010000605.1 GCA_019689615.1 Frankia sp.
TCTATGGATTAGCGCGGCCGGCATCCGGCTCCCGGCGCGCGCGGGACCCTTCTGGTGTCCCACCCACCCTAGTCTGTCCCGGTTTGCGGGGGTGAAAGAACCCGGGACGGTGGGCGGCACGGACGCCGCCTGTTGGGCTGGGAATGAGAAACGCCGGCCGGTGCGACGCGCGGAATTGGCCGCCGCGCCGCCGCGCGGGGGCTGGCCGGCGGCCGTAAACCCTCAGTGCAGCATTGCGTTACAACTGTGTCAATGTGACGTCCCGAACCCGCGCAGCGCCGCGAGAAATGGGTTCATCGGGCCGGTCTCACGGAAGCCGGTGGACGAGGGCGCCAGCAGCATGGCGGCCGCCATGTCGAACAGGTCCGTGACGAACACGTCGTAGGGAATCTCGCCGACCCCGCCAGCAGCGGGCTCCCCGCCGCCAGCGCCCACAATGCGGTCCCGCCACGCCAGCGCCGTCACGCACATCGCGGTCGCGTGCCGCAGCCGCAGCCCCGCCAGCGACGGGGGCAGGTGGTCGAGCAGCTCCAGCAACGCCCGCGTGACGCCGCTGGCGACCTCGCTCATCGGCTGCCCGCCCGCCAGCCACGGGTGACGCTCCGGCGGGCAGCTGTTGAGCCGGTCGAGGAAGCCCACGTAGTTGCTGGTCGGGTCGGCGGCCTCCGCGGCGAGCGGGCGCATCAGCACGTCGAGCAGCGTGCGCACGTCCCGGTCCCGCCCGGCGGCCCGGGCCCTGGCCAGCAGCGCGGCCCGGCGCTCGTCGATGGCCGGCAGCCGGTAGGCGATGATCGCCCGGATCAGGCCGTCCTTGTCGCCGAAGTGGTACTGCACCGCGTTGTTGTTGCCGTGGCCGGCGGCTGTGCCGATGTGCCGCAGGGACACCGCGTCCAGGCCGTGCATCGCGAAGAGCCGCTCGGCTGCGAGCACGAGCCGCAGCGCCGGCTCCTGGGAGCGTGGCCCACGGGCCGCGCGCACCCGGCGTGGCGCCGCGGCGGCCGCCTGGGTTCGCGTCCCCGGCCGGTCCGGCCGGCCCGCGGCCTGGGTAGCGCCGCGCGGCCCGTCACCGGTCCCGCGCGTGCCTGCCTTCGTCGTTCCTTCCGCCACCTTTCCGATAGTGGTCCAGCAGACACCGGACGTGCACCGGTCCCGGCGGCCCGTCCGCTCGTCTCGGGCCGTCCGGGGGCGGCGCGCGGCCGTGGCCGCACGGGCTGCCGGTTGGCCCCGCGGCGGCGCGGTGGCGGGGTCTGCCGCGGCGTGGAAGGAAATTTCCCGGCGGCCACGCCCCGACTGTGTCGCCCGTCATAGCCTCGCTGAAACAGCAAGGTGGCGGCGCGGAAACACGCGGATCGCCGGCCGGTAACGGCGGCGGGTCCGTCGGGTGCCGGCCCGGATGTCAGTGGAGAGGAGACCCGAGCTGTGAGCCGTCAGGTCCAAGGCGTCGTGTCGATGGCGAAGGGCGCGCCGGTGGAGCTCCGCACGATCAACGTGCCGGACCCGGGTCCCGGTGAGGTCACGGTGGACATCAAGGCGTGCGGTGTCTGCCACACCGACTTCCACTACCGGGAAGGCGGCATCAACGACGACTTCCCCTTCCTGCTCGGGCATGAAGCCGCCGGCTTCGTCACCGAGGTCGGTCCCGGCGTCACCCACGTGGCGCCCGGCGACTACGTGGTCCTCAACTGGCGGGCGGTCTGCGGGCAGTGCCGGGCGTGCAGACGAGGACGGCCCTGGTACTGCTTCGCCACCCACAACGCCACCCAGAAGATGACCTTGGAGGACGGCACCGCGCTGTCCCCGGCGCTGGGCATCGGCGCGTTCATCGAGACCACGCTGGTCGCGGCCGGCCAGTGCACCAAGGTGGACCCGGCCGCCCCGCCGGAGGTGGCCGGCCTGCTCGGCTGCGGCGTCATGGCCGGCCTTGGCGCGGCGATGAACACCGGTCAGGTGACCCGTGGGGACAGCGTCGCCGTCATCGGGTGCGGCGGCGTCGGTGGCGCCGCGATCGCGGGCGCCCGGCTGGCCGGCGCGAACCGGATCATCGCGGTCGACATCGACGACCGCAAGCTCGAGCTGGCGAAGACCCTCGGCGCGACGCACACGGTCAACTCGCGCGAGACCGACCCCGTCGCCGCCATCCAGGAGCTGACCGGCGGGTTCGGCGCCGACGTCGTGATCGACGCGGTCGGCCGGCCGCAGACCTGGAAGCAGGCGTTCTACGCCCGCGACCTGGCGGGCACCGTCGTCCTCGTCGGCGTGCCCACCCCGGACATGACGCTGGAGATCCCGCTGCTGGACGTGTTCGGCCGGGGCGGGCGGCTCATGTCCAGCTGGTACGGCGACTGCCTGCCGGAGCGGGACTTCCCGATGCTGGTCGACCTGTACCTGCAGGGACGGCTGCCGCTGGAGACGTTCGTCTCCGAGAAGATCGGCATCACCGACATCGAGGCGGCGTTCGAGGCGATGAAGCGGGGCGACGTGCTGCGCTCGGTGGTGGTCCTCTGATGTGCGCGCCAACGGAGGAGGGAGCGGCGCCGGAGGAGCACCGCGCGGTCGCCGGTGAGCCGGCGCACGTCGACGACGAGGCCCCGGGCGGGCGGATCCGGATCGAGCACCTGGTCACCTCCGGCGTGTTCACGCTGGACGGCGGCAGGTGGAACGTCGACAACAACGTCTGGCTGGTTGGCGACGACGAGGAGTGCGTGGTCCTCGACGCCCCGCACGACGCCGCAGCGATCATCGAAGCGGTCGGCGACCGGCGGCTGCAGGCCATCCTGTGCACCCACGCGCACAACGACCACATCGAGCAGGCTCCGGCCGTCGCGGCGGCGACCGGCGCGCCGATCTGGCTGCACCCGGCCGACCGGGAGCTGTGGGACCAGACCCACCCGCGGCGGGCCCCGGACCGCGAGCTCGCGGCCGGCCAGGAGATCACCGTCGGGGCCGGCGACGACGCGGTGACCCTGAAGGTGCTGCATACCCCGGGCCACACCTGGGGCAGCGTGTCGTTCTACGCGCCGAAGCTCGGCACGGTCTTCACCGGCGACACCCTGTTCCGGGGCGGCCCAGGGGCGACCGGCCGGTCGTTCTCGGACTTCCCGACGATCATCGACTCGATCACGTCGCGGCTGCTGAGCCTGCCGCCGGAGACGGTGGTCCGCACCGGCCACGGCGAGTCCACCACGATCAGCGCCGAGGCACCGCAGCGCCAGGCCTGGATCGACCGCGGCCACTGACCGGGTGGGCGCGCGGCTGCCCGTCGGCGTGGAACGACGTTCCAGGCCGGCGGGCAGCCGCGGTCAGTACCCATG
>JADGHD010000606.1 GCA_019689615.1 Frankia sp.
GGGCCCTCAGCGGGGGCCCGCCACCTCCTCGCCCCGCCCGCCGCCTGCTGCTGTCGCTGTCGCCGCTGTCGGCGCGCCGCGGGCGCCGCCCGACGTCGCCCTGCCATGGCCACCCAAGTGGGACGTTGTGCCATCTGGGAGAGCATGTCAGTATTGCTCCCGCCGCCCACGCCCGTGCCCGTCGGCAGAGGAGAACGAGACGTCATGGCGATTGCGATCAGCGAGGAGCACCGGGAGCTGGCCCGCACGACCCGGTCGCTGCTGTCCGCCCGGGACGCCCGCGGCGCCGGGCGGGCGCTGCTGGAGGCCGACGACGAGGCGCTGCCGGCGTTCTGGAAGGAGCTGGCCGACCTCGGCCTGCTCGGCGTGCACCTGCCGGAGGAGCACCGCGGCGGTGGCTCTGGCCTGCCGGAGCTCGTGGTCGTGCTGGAGGAGGTCGGCCGGGCGGTCGCGCCGGGGCCGGTCCTGCCGACGGTGCTCGCGTCGGCCGTGCTCGCCGCGAAGGCGGGTGCCGAGGCCCGCGCCCGGCTGCTGCCCTGGCTCGCCGCCGGCAGCACGGTCGGCGCGCTCGGCCTGGGTGGCGACCTGACGTTCGACGCCACCGCCGGCACGGTGTCCGGCAGCACGGGCGTCGTGCTCGGCGGCGCGCTGGCCGACGTGCTGGTACTGGCCATCGCCGGCGGGGACGACCTGGTCATCGTGCCGACGTCGGCGGCCGGCGTGACCCCCGAGAAGCCGGGCTCGCTCGACCGCTCGCGCCGCTCCGCGCGGTTCCGGCTGGACAACGTCGCCGTCGCCGAGTCCGACCGACTTGCCGGCGCCCGCCCGTACGCGCAGGCGGTGCTGCGCACGCTGGTCGCGGCCGAGGCGGTGGGCGTGGCGTACGAGTGCCTGGACGCCGCCACCGGGTACGCGAAGGTGCGTGAGCAGTTCGGCCGGGTCATCGGCACGTTCCAGGCGGTCAAGCACCATCTGGCGAACATGCTGGTCGCCGCCGAGCTGGCGGCCGCTTCCGTGTGGGACGCCGCCCGCGCGGCCGATGGCCCGGTGGACGAGTTCGCCCTCGCCGCCGCCGCGGCCGCGGCGCTCGCGGTGCCGGCCGGCGTCCGTAACGCCGAGCTGAACATCCAGCTGCACGGCGGCATCGGCTACACCTGGGAGCACGACGCCCACCTGCTCTACCGGCGGGCGCTCACCGCGAAGGCGGTCGTTGCGCCGGCTGCGGCCGCCGCGGACGTGACCCGGCTCGTCGCGGCCGGCGTGGCCCGCCCGGCCCCGACGTTCGACCTTCCGGCCGAGGCGGAGGCCGCGCGCCCCGAGGTCCGGGCTCGCGTTGCCGAGTTCGCCGCGCTCGAGCCGGACGCGCGCCGGCGCGCCCTGGCCGACAGCGGCTACCTGCAGCCGCACTGGCCGAAGCCGTGGGGCCTGGCCGCCTCCCCCGGCCTGCAGCTGGTCATCGAACAGGAGTTCCGCGCGGCCGGCGTCAAGGTCCCCAACCTGATGATCACCGGCTGGGTGGTGTTGACGCTGATCCAGCACGCCACCCCCGAGCAGGCCGCCCGCTGGGTGAAGGCCGCGCTCTACGGCGACGAGATCTGGTGCCAGCTGTTCAGCGAGCCGAACGCCGGCTCCGACGCCGCAGCCGTCCGCACGAAGGCCGAGCGGGTCGAGGGCGGCTGGATCGTCAACGGCCAGAAGGTGTGGACGAGCGAGGCGCACAAGTGCCGGTACGGCCTGGCCACCGTCCGCACCGACCCGAACGCCGCCAAGCACGCCGGCATCACCACCATGGTGATCGACATGCAGGCCCCCGGCGTGCAGATCCGCCCGCTGCGCACGCTGACCGGTGACCACTACTTCAACGAGGTCTTCCTGACCGACGTGTTCGTCCCCGACTCGGACGTGATCGGCGAGCCGGGCAAGGGCTGGACGGTCGCCCGGGCCACCCTCGGCAACGAGCGGGTCAGCCTCGGCAGCGACTTCGGCACCGGCGGCGCCGAGCAGATCGTCGGCGTCTACCAGCAGCACGCCGACCGCCTGGGCGACGGCGGCGCGGCCCGGCTCGGCAGCCACCTCGCCGAGGAGTTCGCGCTGCGCCAGCTCAACGTGCGCCGGGTCGCCCGCGTCCTGCACGGCTCCGGCTCCGGCCCCGGCCCCGAGGGCAACGTGACCAAGCTGGTCCAGGCCGAGCACCACCAGCGCACCGCCACCCTGTTCACCGAGCTCGTCGGCGAGGACCTCGCGCTGGAGGACGGCCTCGGCAACCTCGCCGGCCGTTCCCTGCTGGGCGGCCGTGCCATGACCATCGCCGGCGGCACCTCCGAGATCGCCCGCAACCAGATCGCCGAGCGCATCCTCGGCCTGCCCCGCGACCCGCTGATCTCCTAGCCGCCCGCCCACGGACACCGCCCGCGCAGCGGCATTGAGGGCGGCCGCTGCGCGGGCGGCACCATTTCGCTCCGCACCGTCCCGCCTCACCACACGCGGGCCGGCGTCCGCCCGGCCAACCGACGCAGAAGGAGCAGCGATGGAGGTCTTCGCCGACGGCATCGAGTTCCCGGAATGCCCGCGCTGGCACGACGGCGCGCTGTGGTTATCCGACATGTGGGGCCACACCGTCTACCGGTTCGACGCCACCGGCGCCCGGACGGTCGCGCACCGATTTCCCGACGACGAGGACCCGGGCGGAATCGGCTGGCTCCCCGACGGCCGGATGCTGGTCACCGGGATGAGGCACAGCGTCGTCTACCGGCTGGCGAACGGCACCGCCCACCTGCACGCCGACGTCCGCGAGCTCGCGCCCCTGGGCGTCAACGACATGATCGTCGCCCCCGACGGCACCGCCTACGTCACCCAGCTGGGCTTCCGTCTCGGCGACAGACCCACCGGCGCCCCAACGGTCATGATCCGGGTGACCCCGGACGGCGCGGTATCGGTCGCCGCCGACGGCCTGATGAGCCCCAACGGCGCCGGCATCACCCCGGCCGGGGACACCCTCGTCGTCGCCGAATCCGGCGCCGCGCGGCTCTCCCGCTACACCATCCGCGACGGTGCCCTCGTCGACCGGACGCAGATCCCGCTGCGCCCGCGCACCCCGCGCCAGGGCCGCGACCTGGTCGCCCCCGACGGCATCTGCCTGGACGAACGCGGCGGCGTCTGGCTGGCCGACGCCTTCGGCCGCCGCATCCAGCACGTCACCGCCGACGGCACCATCGACCAGGAAATCCCGGTCGACGACATCCCGCTCGCCTGCGTCCTCGGCGGCCCCGACCGCCGCACATTGTTCGTCTGCATGAACACGGTGATCCTC
>JADGHD010000607.1 GCA_019689615.1 Frankia sp.
TTGATTATCGTCGCCTGGGTCTTAGGTTTATAAGACACAGCCTCAAGGAGGAAGAGGGCCTGGTCGTGCGCACCGCGCGGTGCGACACGCTGGTGCCGGCCGACGTCGAGCGGGCGGTCGAGGCCGCGGCCGACGGCGAGCGGCTCGACATCGGCGTGACCGTGCCCGGCGGCGGCGCGTTCCGCCCGGTGCTCGACTTCGACCCGGAGCAGTTCAGCGCGGAGGTGGACAAGAACGTCCGCCCCGTCTACCTGCTGATCAAGTACGGCGGCCTGGCGATGCCGGCCGGCGGCTCGATCGTCGCGATCTCCTCGACCGCCGCCGTCTTCTCCACCCGCTACCTGGCCAGCTACGCCGCCGGCAAGGCCGCCGTCGACCACCTGGTCCGGGTCGCCGCCGACGAGCTCGGCGAGCGCGGGATCCGGGTGAACGCCGTGCGCCCAGGGCTCACCAGGACCGCCAGCACCACCGGGATGACCAGCAACGAGGCGGTGCGGGCGGCGTTCATCGCCAACCAGCCGCTGCCGCGGCACGGCGAGCCGGAGGACATCGCGGCGGCCGTGCGCTACCTGGCAGGGCCGGAGTCGAGCTGGGTCACCGGCCAGCACATCACCGTCGACGGTGGTCACACCCTGCGTAGCTTCCCGGAGCTGATGTCGGTCTACGCCGCCCGCGGCTGACCGGACGCCCTTTCGGCCCGCCCGGCCGCCGTCCGCAGCCCCTCGCGGCCCGCCCGGCCGCCGTCCGCAGCGAGGAGTCGTGATGCCCCGCGTCATCCATCCCGTCCCCGACCGCGACGACGCGTTCTTCTGGGAGGCCGTCCGCGCCGGGCGGCTCGTGGCGCGCGAGTGCTCGGCGTGCGGCCGGATCGCCCATCCCCCGGCGCCGATGTGTGCCGCCTGCGGCGGCGGCGAGTGGGTGGAGCGGGAACTGTCCGGCCGCGGCACCGTGCACAGCTGGATCGTGTCGAGGCACCCGAGCCAGCCCGACGACGCGCCCCGGATCGTGGTCCTCGTCGACCTGGCAGAAGGCGTCCGGCTGGTGTCGAACCTGCGCGAGATCGACCCGGCCGACGTGCGCAACGGGATGGCGGTGACCGTGTTCTTCGACGAGGTGGACGGCTGCTGGCTGCCGCAGTTCCGCCCGCAGCGGGCGGCGGCCGGCCAGGCGGGTGGTGCCTGATGGCCGGGGCGCGCAGGGCCGCCGTCGTCGGGATCGGGCAGACCGAGTTCTCCAAGAACTCCGGCCGCAGCGAGCTGCGGCTGGCCGCGGAGGCGGTGCGGGCGGCGATCGCGGACGCCGGGCTCACCCCGGCCGACATCGACGGCACGGTCACGTTCACCCAGGACACCAACGACGAGCTCGCGCTGGCCCGCGCCGTCGGCATCGAGGAGATCCGCTGGGCGTCGCGCACCCCGTTCGGCGGTGGCGGGGCGTCGGCGACGGTCGAGCACGCGGCCGCGGCGGTGCTGTCCGGAATGGCCAACGCGGTGGTGGTGTACCGGGCGTTCAACGAGCGTTCCGGCCACCGGTTCGGCCAGCCAAAGGAACAGGTGACCTCGCCGGCGTACAACTTCTACTTCCCGTACGGGCTGGACGCGCCGACGAAGATCTACGCGCTGTGGTTCCAGCGGTACATGCACGTGTACGGACTGACCAATGCCGACTTCGGCCTCTACTCGGTGGTGGCCCGCCGGCACGCGGCGACGAACCCGAACGCCTGGTTCCACGGCCGCCCGATCACCCTGGCCGACCACCAGAACTCCCGCTGGATCGTCGAGCCGATCCTGCGCCTGCTGGACTGCTGCCAGGAGAGCGACGGTGGCGTCGCGCTCGTCGTCACCACCGAGGAACGGGCACGCGACCTGCGCCAGAAGCTGGTCACCATCGAGGCGGCCACCCAGAGCAACCTCATCGGCGGCGACGTGATGTTCAACTACTACCACCCGGACATCGCCCGCTTCCCCGAGGCCGAGCACAGCGCGCGGACCCTTTACCAGCAGACCGGGCTGTCCCCGGACGACATCGACGTCGCGCTGCTCTACGAGAACTTCAGCCCGATCGTCTTCTACCTGCTGGAGGCGTACGGGTTCTGCGGGCCGGGCGAGGCCAGGGACTTCATCGCCGACGGCAACATCGGCCTCGACGGGAAGATCCCGGTGAACACCCACGGCGGGCTGCTCGGCGAGGCCTACATCCACGGCGTCAACAACATCCTGGAGGCCGTCCGCCAGCTCCGCGGCACCGCCGCCAACCAGGTTCCCGACGCCCGCCGGGTACTGGCCGCCACCGGCCGCAGCGCCGTCATTCTGGGCACGGAATAGGAAAAGCAACTAGAATCAGATTCTATGGACGCTGAGAAGCTGCGCACGCTTTTTGACCTGACCGACCGGGTCGCCATCATCACCGGCGGCACCCGGGGCATCGGCCGGGCGATCGCCGAGGGTTTCGTGCTCTCCGGCGCCAAGGTGGCGGTCGCCAGCCGCAAGGCGACGGCGTGCGCCGAGACCGAGGCCCACCTGAAGGCGATGGGCGGCGAGGCGCTCGGCGTCCCGACCCACGTCGGCGAGCTGGCGTCACTGGGCGAGCTGGTCGAGCGGACCGTGCAGACGTTCGGCGGGGTCGACATCGTGGTGAACAACGCGGCCACCGGGCTCGCCCAGCCGCTGGGCGAGCTGACCCCGCAGGCCTGGGCGAAGGCGTTCGACGTCAACCTGCGCGGCCCGGTGTTCCTGGTCCAGGAGGCGCTGCCGCACCTGAAGGCCAGCGAGCACGCCTCCGTGATCAACGTGATCACGGCCGGGGCGTTCCTGCAGTCCCCGGACGTCGCGATGTACGCCGCGGCGAAGACCGCGATGCTGTCGTTCACTCGCTCGATGGCGGCGAAGTTCGCCCCGCTCGGGATCCGGGTCAACGCCCTGGCCCCGGGCGCGGTCGACACCGACATGACCCGGGCGACCGGCGAGGAGTCGATGGCCCGGATGGCCGCCGCGAGCCCGATGAAGCGGATCGCGCACGCCGACGAGATGGTCGGCCCGGCGCTGCTGATGGCCTCCGACGCCAGCAGCTTCATGACCGGGCAGGTCCTGTTCGTCGACGGCGGTCTGGTCTCGGCCCGCTGACCTGCCGCCACGTGGGCTCGCCTGCTCGCTGGCTCGCCGTAGAGTGATCGCATGACCGAGCCGGCGCTGGTGGGCCCGGCCGCGACCCCGGCCAGGACCGGGCGGGGGCGCGGCCGGCCCCCCGGGCCCCCCGCCCCGGCCCGCCCGGGCGCGCTCGCCCCCCGGCGCGCGCGGGGGGCGGGTGTG
>JADGHD010000608.1 GCA_019689615.1 Frankia sp.
TGTATAAGAGCCTGGGGGGGCGGGGGGGCGCCGCGGCCGGCGGGCCGCCGGCCTGGACGATCGTCTGGTCGGCCGGATCTGGCTCGGGCTGGGCGGGCGAGAAGGGAGTGCGCAGCCGCTCCGCGCCGGTCTCGTATCCGCCCTGCTGGGGCGATGTCACTTGCCACCCACCTGTCGATCGAGTTCGTCGAGTTGTTCCGCGAGGCGGATCAGCGCGGCGTCGTCCAGCTCGGGCTCCGCGGAGGTGACCGCCGGTGCGCCGAAGCTGGGCGTTGGGTGCGCGGGCCCGCCCGCACCGTACAGGAGTGGCAGGATCTCCTGGGCCGGCCGGCCGGTCTGCTCGCTGACCGAGAGCACCAGCGTCTGCGGGTCCGGCCCGCCGATCTCCCTGGCCACCGCGCCGGGCCGGACCGTGCCGATCGCGTCGGCGCCGGGTCCGCCAGCCCGCGACCTGGCAGGGCCGTGCACCGGGATGCCGAGCCGGTCGGCGAGCCGTGCCCGCAGCCCGGCGCGCAGTGCCTCGGCGGCCAGGCCGCGGGCCCGGGCGGCGGCGTACAGCCGGCCGCGCCCCTCGGTGGTCTCGGCCGCGCGGACGACCACGGGCAGCGGCTCGGGCACCGGCGGGCCGAGCCGGCGCCCCCGCCACAGCGCCAGCAGCACCACGGCGATGCCGACCTGGGCGAGAGTCGCCCAGAACGCCGGCCCGAGCAGCTCCACCGGGCCGGACCCGTCGACCGCGTCCTCGCTGGCCCGCTCCTGGATCACCCAGTCCACCGTGGCGTGGTTGTCCAGCAGGCCGATCGCGAGCGCGGCGTTGCCGGCCTCGGCCAGGTTCGCGTTGATCAGGAAACCGCCGTCGCCGAGCAGCACCAGTCGGCCGCCGCGGTTGCCCAGCGGGATGACGACCAGGGAGTGCCCGTCCGCCTCCCCGGGCAGCAGCCCGGCGGTCGGGTAGCAGTACGTCGCGGACGAGATCGGGAGCGGGTCGAGGTCGGAGGGAGGCGAGGAGTCCGGGGCGTACAGCACGCCGGCGAGGTGGGTCACCGTGCCGGCGGTCTCCGGGTCGGGCAGCGCGCAGTCCGGGGAGAGCTCGGCGCCGGTGCCGCTGGAGTAGCCGGTCTCGGTGACCGGCAGCCCGAGCGAGGCCAGCACCGGCTGCTCCGGCTCGACCAGCACCACGTCGCCGCCATCGGTGGCGAGATCGGCGAGCGCGCGCAGGTCGAACCGGTCCAGCCGGCCCGGGCGGATCACCACCATCGTCCGGTCGGCGCTGTCGTCGCGCAGCAGCGCGGTCCTCGCGTCGGTGCCCGCGCGGACGTCGATCTGGCGGTGGCGCAGCAGCTCGGCGATCGCCATCGCGCCGACCTCGGTGGGCGCCGCCGTGTCCAGGTACTCGTCGGAGTCCGACGGGCCGCCGATGGCGGCGGCGAGCACCGAGTAGATGAGCACCAGCGCCAGGAAGATCGCGATCAGCACCGCCCCGCGGCGGGCGCGGGCCGGGCGCGGGCCGCTGCGCCGGAACGTCGGGCCGCCGCTGCCGGCGGGGCCGGGCGCGCCGGCGCCCGCGGCGGGACCGGCGGGGCGCAGGTCGGTGGGGGCGGTCACGACGACGCCTGCCGCGTCGAGGTGCCCGGGGCCGCCGCGACGGCGGTGGCCGGCCGCCCGTCGGCGCCGTCGCCCGGCCCGCCGTCGCCCGCGTCGTCGTCGGGCTCGTCGCGGCCGGCACCGGCGCGGCGGACCTTCGCCAGCGCGTCGTCGGCCTGGACGACCACCCGGTACATTTCGGCGGTCGCCTCGGCGCCGCCGTACCAGACCTCGTTGAACACGGTGACGGCCCGGCGCAGCGCGTCGATGCCGCCCCGCGGGTCCTCGGCCACCGCCGCCGTGACGGCGTCCACCAGCTCGCCGGCGGTCCGGCTCGGCCGCGGGTCGAGCACGCCCCGCTCCTCCAGCATCCGGACGAGCGCCCGCAGCCGGGAGCGCACCGCCTCGGCGTAGCGGCCGGCGCGCGCGTGCTCCTCCGCCTCGGTCCGTAGGGTGCGGGCGGTCAGCGGGCTGGCGAGCTCGTCCTCGCTGACCGATCCCTTCGCCGAGCGGCGTACCGGTCCCAGCCACCGCCACAGCACGATCCCGAGCACGACGGCGACGATCACGCCGGCGAAGGCACCGAGCCCGGTGTAGTTCGGTGAACCGCCGGTGATCTCGGGCGTGGGGTCGAGCCAGTCGAACAGCCGGGCGATCTGCTCGTTGATCCAGTCGATGGCATGGCGCAGCCAGCCGGGCTCCTCCCGGCCGTAGATCGGCCGGGACAGCTCGCGTCTGGCCTCCTCGCGTGCCCCGTCCCGGTCGAGCGACCCGGCGGCCGCCAGCAGCAACATCAGCGCCTCCCGCCCGAGCTGGCCAGCCGCAGCGCGAGGTCGAGGCCCTCCCGGCGGATCCGCCGGTCGATGTAGAGCACGGCGAGCGCCCCGGACAGCACCGGGGTGGTCAGCGTCGTCAGGGTGAGGCCGGCCAGCGCCTGGATGACGTAGTCGGTCGCGGAGCGGTCGCCGCCCTGGTTGGCCAGCGACCCCTCGGGCACCGCCAGCAGCCCGATCGGCACCGCGACCACCAGCATGAACGTGGCCGCGACCACGATGGCCAGGCTCATGATGCCGATCGTGCGCCACCAGGTGCCGCCGATCAGGAAGTGCCCACGGCGCAGCGCCTCGCCGATCGTGCCGCCCTCCAGCGCGTACGCCGGGGCGGCGTAGCAGAACAGCAGCCCGAGCCAGAACACCCCGATGCCGCCGAGCGCCAGGCCGACCGCGATCAGCGCGGTGACCACGAGCGAGATGACGAACAAGCCGGGCAGCCGGGGCGCGATCCGCCGGGCCGCCGCCACCACCCCGATCCGCCGCCCGAGGGTGGACTCGGCGACCACCACCGCCAGCACCCCGGACATCAGCACCACCAGCACGGTCCACGCGCCGGCGGTGGCCAGCTGGATCAGCAGGTAGTACTCCCACGGGGCGTCCTCGGCCGCGACCGCGGCGAGCGCGGTGACCAGCCAGATCACCATCCCGGCGATGGCGGACAGCCCCAGCGCGGCCGCCGGGTTCGTCCGCATGGTCACGAACGCGCCGTCGAGGATCTCGGCCACGCCGAGCGGGCGCAGCGGGACCGTCTCCGGCCCGGCCGGGGCGCGGCGCACCGCCGGCCCCGTGCCGTACCCGCGGCCGGCGCCGGGCTGGCCGGGCCAGGCCGGCGGGTCGCTGGCGCCGGCGGCCGGGGAGGCGCCGTCACCCGGCACCGCCCAGGCGGGGCG
>JADGHD010000609.1 GCA_019689615.1 Frankia sp.
CCCCCTCCTCCTCCGCCGCCTCCGCCGACCAGCGACAACGACTGAAAACCGTCGCCTGAGGCTCCTGGTCGCCCCCGTGCCGGAAGGACACGCCCCGGCACGGGGGCGACCCGGTCTCACCACACGCGTCACCGAAGGAAGAAGGAGAAGACGGCCGTGGACGAACGCCCGGCGAGCACGTTGGTGCTCAATCCTGATGAGCTCGGCCCCGACCCGGCAGCCGGCATGGACCTGGCGGTGAAGCTGGGCATCGGACATCTGGAGATCCGCTCGGCCGAGGGCGCCAACGCGGTGACCCTGCCTGCCGACCGGCTGCGGCACATCCGCGCCCTGGCGGACGAGCGGGGCCTGGCGGTGGCGGCGCTGGCCTCGCCGCTGTGGAAGTGGTGCAGGCCCGAGGCGACGCCCGGCAGGGTGGACACCTTCGGCTTCCCCACCCAGGTCCCGCCCGAGGACCGGCTGGCATGGATCGAACGGGCCATCGAGGCCGCGCGCATCCTGGGTGCTCCGGTGGTGCGGGTGTTCTCCCACCTGCGGGTCGAGGAGGAGCTGACCGAGCAGTTCGCCGGTGACCCGTTGCTGGCGAAGGCCCTGGAGCTGGCGAATACGGCCGGGGTGCGGCTGCTGCTGGAGAACGAGCCGGTGTGCACCGTCGCCCACGCGGAGCCGCTCCTGGAGGTCCTGGACCGGTACCACGGGCAGGGCCTGGGGCTGTGGCTGGACGTGGCGAACCTCCACGAGGTCGGCCAGGCCACCGGCGAGGTGGTCCGCGCCATGGCCCCGTACGTCGGCTACGTGCACGTCAAGGACTACCGGCCCGCCGACGGCGGCGGCCGGGTGTTCTGTCCGGCCGGTGAGGGCGTGGTGCCGTACGGCGAGGTGCTGCCGCTGCTGCACGCGGCCCGCCCGGCGCTGCCGTACGCGCTGGAGACCCACGTGCGCGACACCCCCGCCGACGCGCTCACCGCCGGGGCCGCGTTCCTGCGCTCGGCCGTCCCGGGCGGCGTCGGGTGAAGCCGGTGCTGCTGGTCGGGGCCGGGGAGGTCGGGGCCAAGCACCTGGCCGCCCTTGCCGACGCTCCCGGCCTGGCGGTCGCCGGGGTCGCCGACCCTGCCCCGCGCACCGAGCTGCCGCCGGACGTCCCGCTGTTTGCGTCCTGGCGGGCGGCGCTGAGGGCGGTGACGCCGGATCTGGTGGTGGTGGCCGCCCCGCCGGGGACCGCGCTCGCCGCGGCCCGGGACGCCGCCGAGGCCGGGGCCGCCGTGCTCGTGGAGAAGCCCGGCACCACCGACCCCGCCGCCCTGACGCCCCGGCCGGGCGACAGACGGATCTTCGTCGGGTTCCAGCCGCACTTCGCCCCCGGCCTCGACGCTCTGCTCACCGAGCCCCCGGCCGTCGTACGGGCCGAGGTGCTGCTGGCCGTACGGCGTGACCCCGGCTACTTCCGCGGCTGGCGCCGCACCTACGCCACCGCCGGCGGGGTCCTGCACCAGCAGGCCATCCACGGCCTGGCCCTCGCCCTGCGCCTCGTGCCCGGCGACGTCGAGGCCGTCGAAGCCGAGGTGATGCACCGCCGGGACCTGGCGGAGACCGAGGACCACGTCACCGCCGCCGTCACCCTGTCCGGCGGGGCCACGGTGTGCGTGGACGCCCGCGTCGACCACGACGGCCCGCCGGTCCACGAGCTCGTTCTCCACCTCGCCGACGGGCGCCGCCTTGAGGTGCGAGGCCGGAACCTTGAAGCCGGACTCGGCGAGATCGCCGCCGCCCCCACGCACGAGGAGCTGCGGCGCGCGATGTACGCCGCGGTCCTGGACGCCGCCGACGGGCGCCCTGTCCACCCCTGCCTGTTCCCGCTGACGGCGCTGCGGCGCCCGCTGGAGGTGATCGACCGTGTCTACCGCGACGCCCGCGTTGTCCGCGCTGCGCACGCCGCTGCCGCATGAGTTGCCCGTCGAGGTCGTCGAACGCAAGGGCATCGGCCACCCCGACACACTCGCCGACGGCATCGCCGAGCTCGCTTCCATCCGCTACAGCCGGCACTGCCTGGACGTGGCGGGGGCGGTGCTGCACCACAACCTGGACAAGGTCGCCGTCCTCGGCGGCCGGGCCGCGTTCACCGACGCCGACGGTGTCTACGACCGGCCGCTGCGGGTCGTCTTCGGCGGCCGGATCTCCACCAGCTTCGCCGGCCGCCCGCTGCCGGTGCGGGAGATCCTGGAGCAGGCGGCCGTCGACCACCTGCGTACCGCCCTGCCGGGCTTCGACCGGGTGAAGCTGGAGATCCGGCACGAGACGACCGACTCCTCCAAGTTCCCCCACTGGTTCGCCCCCCGCTCCCTGGACGATCTGCCCGAGCGGCGAGCCGCGTTCTCCAACGACACCGCCTACCTCGTCGGCTCGGCCCCGAGGACGGCCACGGAGACCGTGGTGCTGCTGGCCGAGGCATGGTTCCGCCGCTTGTCGTGGGCGGGCAGCGACATCAAGGCCCTCGCCGTCCGCGACGGCCGGGCCTGGACGGTGACCGTGTGTGTGCCCGCCCTGGCCGGTCACCTGACCAGCTCTGCGGAGTTCGACGACGCGGTCACCGCCGCCGCCGGTGAGCTGACCGAGCTGCTTGCCCAGCGGCTGCCGGGCCGGGTGACGGTGGTGTGCAACACCCGTAACTCCCGTACCGGCCCCCTGTCCGGGCAGTACTTCACGCTGTCGGGGTCGGCCGTCGACTACGGCGAGGACGGCCTCGTGGGCCGGGGCAACGCCCGCACCGGCGTGATCAGCGGCGCCCACCTGGCCGGGAACGAGGCGACGTTCGGGAAGAACCCGGCCTACCACGTCGGCAAGGTCGGCGGCTGGCTCGCAGATGAGGCCGCCCGCGCGGTGGCCGCCAAGTTCGGGCCGTGCCGGATCGCGCTGCTGTGGCGCAACGGCGCCCCGTACGGCGAGCCCGCCCAGGTCGAGATCACCACGGTCAACCAGGCGCCGCCCGGGGCGGCCGAGGAGCTGGTGCGGGCGGCGCTGTCCCGGACGGACTGGATGGAGGACCTGCTGGCCGGCCGGTACCTGCCCGCCGTCGCGCCGGTCGAGGAGCTGCTGGCCGATTTGGAGCGGGCGGCCGGATGAGCGTGCACCGGCTCGTCACCGGCCACGTCTCCGCCCGCCTCGCCCTGCCCGAGCATCTGGACACCACGGCCGCGCGGGCCGCCGAACGGGACCTGCCCGGTGGCTGGACCCTGACGGCAGACCCCGCCACGGAAGCCGAAGCCGCAGCGGGCACTGGAGCCGTTCGCCGCCGGCCCGGCCCCGCTGG
>JADGHD010000610.1 GCA_019689615.1 Frankia sp.
GCGGGGGGGGGCGGGGGGTGCGCCAGCGACGCTGGCGGCACTCCCGCGGCCCGCGTGAGGGCAAACGGTAGGGGTTGTCGTCGCCGCAGCCGCCCAGGGTGGACGCGGCGAGGGTGTCGAGGTCGTCGACGAACACGACCCCGTCGAGGTCGTCGAGGTCAGCGGGCGGCGGCACGGTCGGGGTTGCTGGCATGGGACGGTCTCCTTTCCTCGGTGTGTTGGCAGTAGTTCCGCAGCGGCGCCCTTGCTCGGCGGAACAGGGTGACCAGCGGCATGCAGGTGCCGCAGGTCTCGTGCAGGGAGCAGCCGGTGCAGCCGCCCTGCCGTTGGAGGAGCCCGTCCGCGATAGCAGCCAGACGAGCGAGCCCCTCCGTTCCCTCCTGTAGGAGGGAGATCTGTGGGTCGCGGCCGACCTTGCAGATGCTGGCCATGCCGAACGGGTCGCAGTGGAAGAAGGTGTGGCCGGCGTCGCAGCCGGTGAACGGCGTGCGTGGCCCAAGATGCTCCGGCGACTGGGCGGCAAGCGTCTCGATACCGCCATGGATGGTCGGGGAGATGTTCCGGAACGTCTGGTGGGACAGCCCGTAGCGTTCGGCGAGCGCACGCATTGCATCGAGCTCGTGGGCGTTGCGGTTGGTGACGATGATGCTCAGTTCCAGCGGGATCCCGGCTTCGTACGCGGCGTGCAGCCCGGAGCGGAAGGCGCGGAAGGCGCCGCGACGGCGGTTGAGCCCGTCATAGGTCGCTTCGGTGGCACCGTAGACGCTGACGGTTACCCGGTAGGGGCGGCGTCGCGTCAGCAGCTCGAGAACAGTCGGATTCGCCAGCCGGGAGCCGTTCGAGAGGATCTCGACCATCATCCCGAGGTCGTAAGCGAGCCGGTAGACGTCGCTGAAGTGGCGGTCGATCGTCGGTTCGCCGCCGGTGAGTTGCAGCCAGAGGACACCGGCGTCACGGATGATGTGCAGCAGCCGGACCCGGTCGTCCCACCCCAGCCCTTCGAACCGTCTGAGGCCGAGATAGCAGTGTTCGCAGTCGTAGTTGCAGCCGAGGTTGAGCTCGTAGGTCGCGCGGCCGAAGTTCAGCGCGGTCGGCTCACGGACCAGCACCGCCGTGCCCATCGGCCCGGCCACCTCGAGATCCCAGCGGCGTCGGGCACACGCCGTGACCCAGCCGGGGACCTCGCCATTGGCCGCTGCGAGGCCGCGTAGCTCGCTGTACCGCTCCGGGGTAATCATCACGGCTTTGGTGCTGGCCGGGGTGACCAACAGATGGTGATCGAGAAACGGGCTTGCGATCAGCTGGTACGTCATCGCTCTTCCTGTCGGCGCAACCGTCGGCTCTCCGGCCAGCGGGGACGCCCCGGGTCCGGTGGCCAGGGCGGAGGGAGTTGTGACTACGGCCTGGGGGCGATCAGCGCGGCCGCTGACAGCGGCATCGGCATACTTTTCGGGATCAGTGTCCGGACGCCACCCGGAGGCGCTGCCCACGCGCGTAAGCGACTGACGAGGGAAACCGGGCGTCAGGTGGTCGTGCCGGGGGTCGAGCGCGCGGAGCCGCTCGACGACGCGCGCCAAGGTTTCCGGATCGGTACTGAACTCGATAGCTGGCGTAGTCGACACAGCTGTGGGTCTGGACATGAAGCTGCACCTCCCGGTCGCCGTGGGCGCGTCATCCGCCGGGCGCGGTCTCGGCAGCACCTGAGCGGTGAATCGCGCCCGGACGACAACCCCGCCGTTCCGGGCGAGGTAGGCGCCCCAGCGGCTGGTGAGTGCCTCAACGAGCGCTAGACCCCGGCCCGTCTCGCTGTCGAAGGCGGCGTGTTGAACACGCGGCTCGGTGACTTCGGATGGGCTCCAGACCTCGACGGTGACGTCGCCGCTCGTGATCGAGAGCTGGATCACGATGAACTCGTCGTCCGCACGACTTGCCTTCACGGCATTCGTGACCAGCTCGGACACCACGAGTTCGGCGATGTCGACGGTCTCGGGGGCGAGCGACCATGCCGTGAGTGTGTGCACCGCACTCGCGCGTACGGCCCGGACGGCTACGGCGGCCGGCGCGAACCGGGCAGCGGCTCGGGCCACGACGCCAGGGGTCACCGGCGACTTCCTCCCTCGGCTCGGGTGTGACGGTTAGCGCCCAGCCCCGCGCCAACCGCGAGGAGTGATGCTGTCGACGCTGGGCACCTGGGAGAAAGGCTGTCAGTGCATCGGCGCTAACTGAAGGGACGCGACGTCGTAGTCTGCTGACGCGTGGCGTCATAGGTGGGACGCTGTGGGTGAGTCTCCGATGACGAGAGTGGGCGACCCGATGACGGAGACGGACCTGGGAGGACGCCTTGGACAACTACGACGGCGGCGCGGACTGACGCAGGAAGAACTGAGCGAACGATCAGGCGTTTCCGTCGCCGTGATCAATAAACTTGAGCAGGGACAACGGGAGAGCGTCCGCGTCGCGACCCTGCACGCGCTCGCGCGTGGCCTCGACATCCGCACGGCCGAGTTGTTCGAAGGAGCGGCCTACATGGACGATTCGGAGGAGCGCGGGAGGGCGGCGTTGCTGCCGCTTCGTCGGGTCCTGGAGCCAGCGCCGCCCGGAATCGGCCCATCAGCCAGCCCGGCATCAATCGATGCACTGCGAATCGTGACGCAGGACGCGGCGCGGCTGTACAACGATTCGCGGCTGAGCGAGGCGGTCACCGAGCTGCCTGCAATGCTGTCAACAGCTCAGGCAACGGTCGAGGAGTGCGACGAGAGCGAACGGATGACCGCCACACGCCTTCTCGCATTTGCTTACATCATCACAGGGTCGGTTCTGATCCAACTTCGACATGAAGACCTTGCCTACAGCGCGATACACCAGGCGGCCATCGCGGCCGGGTCGGTGGGCGACGACATCATCCGCGGCTCAACCGCTTCGTACCTGGCCTGGATCTTCCTCCGGCAAGGCCGTTTCGCAGAGGCGGAGGAAACAGCCATGCGGATGGCAGAGGAGATCGAGCCATCGTTGACACGGAGCAGCCCCGCACACATCTCGGTATGGGGTCGGCTCCTCGTCCGGGCATCGGCCTGCGCGGGACGCAACAACCAGCCAGAACGGGCACGCGACCTGCTCAGGCTGGCCCGGTCAGCCGCCGCAAGCGTGGAAAGAGACCGCCTCGACTATGGCGAGTATTTCGCCTCCTTCGGGCCGACGACGGTGGCGGCGATGGAGGTGGAAATGGCCATGGTCACCGGCGATGCCGCCAAGGCCCTGACGCTGGCGAGCGACGTGCCCTTCTCCCCGCACATACCTCAG
>JADGHD010000611.1 GCA_019689615.1 Frankia sp.
CGCGAGCACCATGCCCAGCACCCGCGGCCCCTGCCGGCCCCTCATCGCCGCCACCCCCTGCCCCGGCCAGCTCCGCCGGCCGCCGGCTGGCCGTCCGCCGCAGCGCTCCCGCCAGGAGGAACGGAACCCGCAGGTCCGGCGATTCCGGCACACGTGGAGCCTAGCCGCCCGGACGGCTGGCAACCATGGCTCGTGTTGCCCGGTGGCGAAGACGGACCGGCCGGCGCGCCCCCCCCCCGCGCGCCCGCCCGGGTGGTGTGGCCGGGGGGCGGGCCCGGCCGGGCCGCGGCGCCCCCCGGGGGCGCCCCGGCCGGGAGGCAGGACCGGTCGGGCTAACGGCGCGGGCCGGCCCAGGCGGTCTCGGAGACCGGGGAACGGCCGATCAGCGGGCGCCACCAGGCCTCGTTGTCGCGGTACCAGGCGATCGTCGAGCGCATCCCGTCGGTGAACTCGATCTGCGGCGCCCACCCGAGCTCGGTGCGCAGCTTCGTCGAGTCGAGCAGGTAGCGCCGGTCGTGCGAGGGGCGGTCCGGGACGATCGTCTTCAGCGAGTCGGGCAGGCCGAGCTCGCGCAGGATCGTGTCGGCGATCGTCTCGATGTCCGCCTCCACGCCGCTGCCGACGTGGTAGGTCTCCCCGATCCGGCCGCGCTCCAGCACCAGCTCGATGGCTCGGCAGTGGTCGGTGACGTGCAGCCACTCCCGGCGGTTCTTCGTCGAGGCGTACAGCGGCAGCGGCTCGCCCTGCAGCGCCCTGGTCACGAACAGCGGGATGACCTTCTCCGGGAACTGGTACGGCCCGTAGTTGTTCGAGCAGTTCGTGATCGTGACCGGCAGGTCATAGGTGTAGTAGTACGCGCGCACGGCGTGGTCGCCGCCGGCCTTCGCCGCGTTGTACGGGGTGCGCGGCAGGTAGGGCGACTCCTCGGTGAAGGCGCCTGGATCGTCGAGATCCATGTCGCCGTACACCTCGCAGGTGGAGATCTGGTGGAAGCGCTCGACGCCGACCGTGCGGGCCGCCTCCAGCAGCGTCTGGGTGCCCATGACGTTGGTGGAGAAGAAGTCGCCGGGCCGCAGGATCGCCAGGCTGTTGTGGGACTCGGCGGCGAAGTTCACCACCGTGGTGACCTCGTACCTGCGCAGCAGCGACTCGACCAGCTCCCGGTCGCGGATGTCGCCGTGGACGAACGTGACCGTGCCCTCGCCGTCGCCCTCCTCGGGCGGGGTCAGCACGTCCTCGAGGTTCTCCCGCAGGCCGGCGTAGGTGAGCGCGTCGAGCGCGACGATCCGGTCCGCGGGGTGCCAGGTGTGCCAGTAGCGGACGAAGTTCGACCCGATGAAGCCGGCGGCTCCGGTCACCAGCAGCGTCTTCGGCATGCCGCCAGCGTCTCATGACGCGCGCCGCCCACCGCCGTCCGGGGGTGGCGCGCCGGCCGTCGCCGGCGGCCGCGATGCGCCCGTTCACCCCCGCTGGCCTGGCCTGACGTGGATGTCCGGCGGCCAGGGCCTGAGTCATCAATGCGGCCCGCGTGGCCCGGGAATGACCGGTCGTGGTGGTTCTGGTGGGCTGTGGTCGCCGAATGGTGGGGTCATTGGTGTGGATCTGGAGTGGAGTGCATCACCAGGGCTTCCCGATCGGCGGTTATGTCGTCGAAACATGGCGGCCCTACGCTTCGGCCGTGGCGGACCTGTTCGAGGGTTATGCGGCGGAGGTGCGGGCGACCGCGGCTTGGGACGAGGTCTTCGAGGCGCCGGACACCCCGCGCGAGGTGTACCAGGCGCTCTACGACACGCTGCAGCCACTGAGCAGCGCCGACCTGGCCACCCGCAAGGCGGCGCTGGACCGGGCGTTCCGCGACGCCGGGATCACCTTCATCCTCTTCGGCGAGGAGCGGCCGTTCCCGCTGGACCTGGTGCCCCGGATCCTGGACGGGGCCGAGTGGGACATCGTCGAGCGGGGCGTGATCCAGCGGGTGCGCGCCCTGGAGGCCTTCCTCGCTGACATCTACGGCCCAGCCGAGATCCTCGCCGACCGCGTCGTGCCCCGCCGGCTCGTGCTGACCAGCTCGCACTTCCACCGCGCGGCACACGGGATCGACCCGCCCAACGGCGTGCGCTGCCACGTCGGCGGGATCGACCTGATCCGGGACGAGACCGGGCGGTTCCGGGTGCTGGAGGACAACATCCGGGTGCCGTCCGGGGTCAGCTACGTGATCGAGAACCGTCGGGCGATGACCAGGGTCTTCCCCGAGCTGTTCGCGACCCACCGGGTCCGCCCGGTCGCCGACTACGCCACCCACCTGCTGCACGCGCTGCGCGCGGCGGCACCGCCCGAGGTCGCCGACCCGACCGTCGTCGTGCTCACCCCCGGCATCTACAACTCCGCCTACTTCGAGCACGCCATGCTCGCCCGGCAGATGGGCGTCGAGCTGGTCGAGGGCCGGGACCTGACGGTGCGCGACAACCGGGTGACCATGCGCACGACCGAGGGCGAGCAGCCCGTCCACGTCATCTACCGGAGGGTGGACGATGACTGGCTCGACCCGGTGCAGTTCCGGCCGGAGTCGATGGTCGGCTGCGCCGGGCTGGTCAACGCGGCCCGCGCCGGGCGGGTGACGATCGCCAACGCGGTCGGCAACGGCGTCGCCGACGACAAGCTGATGTACACCTACGTCCCCGACATCATCCGGTACTACCTCGGCGAGGAGCCGCTGCTGCCGAACGTCGAGACCTACCGGCTACAGGACCCGGACCAGCGGGCGCACGTGCTCGACCACCTCGGCGAGCTGGTGGTCAAGCCGGTCGACGGCTCCGGCGGCAAGGGCATCGTGATCGGCCCGCAGGCGAGCGAGCAGGAGCTGGCCGCCCTGCGCCGCGACATCCTCGCCGACCCGCGCGGCTGGATCGCGCAGCCGGTGGTGAAGCTGTCGACCTCGCCGACGCTGGCCGGCGACCGGCTCGGCCCGCGCCACGTCGACCTGCGCCCGTTCGCGGTCAACGACGGCAACCGGGTCTGGGTGCTGCCCGGCGGGCTGACCAGGGTCGCGCAGGTCCGCGGCAGCCTGGTGGTCAACTCAAGCCAGGGCGGCGGCTCGAAGGACACCTGGGTGCTCGCGCCCGAGCGCCAGGAGCTGGAGCGCCCGGTGCTCGGCGGCCGGCCGGGCACCGCCAGCCTCACCATCGCCGCCGGCCCGGACCTCGGGCCCGACGGCGCCGACCACAGCCAGCAGCAACAGCAGCAACAACGACGGGAACGGGCGCCGGGCGGCGGTGCGCGGGTGGCCGGCCCGGGGGTGGCG
>JADGHD010000612.1 GCA_019689615.1 Frankia sp.
ACCCGCTCACACAGACCATCCAGCTCAGCCGCCCACGCCTCCACCACCACAACCCAGATCATCTACCACAGACGACACAACTGCCGTTGCAGTACTAGGCGCCCGGGAGACCCGGGACGCGCTCGTGACCGCGGTCAAGCTCGCCGATGCCGCGACCGGCGGGCCGCGGGCGGAGGACGTCGAGGCGGTCGGCGCCGGGTGGATCGCCGAGGAAGCGCTCGCCATCGCGGTGTACTGCGCGCTGGCCTGCGCGGGCGACGTGGTCGCCGGGCTGCTGGCGGCGGTCAACCACGGCGGCGACAGCGACAGCACCGGCGCGATCACGGGCAACCTGCTCGGGGCTGCCTACGGGGCCCAGTCGCTGCCCGCTGACTGGGTCGCCGAGCTTGAGGCGCTGCAGATCGTGAACCGCGTCGCCGACGACCTGATCGAGACCTTCGTCCGGTAGAGCGTCGAGATCCGCTTTGCCTGGCCCGTCCTGCGGCTTTCGGGGCGGGCCGGCGGCGTAGGACGCGGGGGACCACGTCACCGGTGGGCCGGCCCGACCGGGACCGGGTCGGCCAGGGTGAAGTAGCTCTCCTCCTCCTGGGCGAAGTGCAGGCGCAGCACGGCATACAGCCCGTAGAGCAGCTGCTGGAGTTCGCGGGCGTCGTCGGGGTCGAGATCGTCGGCGCCTGCGCGGTCGACGGTGATGTCGCTGAGGAGCCGGCCGAGACGGCGGACGAGGCGGCGGATCTCGACGTGGGTCCGGCTCATCGGCGCGGTGGCCTCAGGGCCGCCGAGCGCCGGCTCCAGCAGGGGATAGAGCTCCCGTTCCTCGTTATCCACGTGTGGCAGGAGGTCCCGGACGCAGAACTCGTGGACCGTCCTGACCTCGGACAGCGCCTGGCTTCGTGGAGCCGGCCCGCTCAGCGCGGCGGCGGCGGAGCGGATGCGATCGAGTTCGGGGAGCATCCGGCGGTGCTCGATGGCGAGCTGGCCGGTGAGCTCGGTCTGGCGAGCGCTGGCCGGCGGCATGGCCTCGGGGCCGGGGAGCAGAGCGCGGGTGGCGTTGAGGATGGCCGCGAGGTCGATCGTTTCCTGGAGCAGCGCACCTGGGGCCGGGGGCAGCCAGCCGACCGCGGCGATCGCCATGGCGAGCAGCGACAGGCCCATGCCGAGCAGCACGCTCTGTTGGGCGATGGCCCGGGAGCGACGGGCGATCGCGATCGCTTCGGCGATCCGGTCGAGGCGGTCGACGGCCAGGACCGCGTCCGCAGCCTCCGACGACGCGGTTGTGCCGCCCGCCGCGATGGCGATCCCCACCGAGGCCGTGGCGAGGGCAGGGGCGTCGTTCACGCCGTCACCGACCATGACCGTCGGATGGTCGCGGGCCTCGGCCCGCACGGCGTCGACCTTCTCGGCCGGGGTGCGTTCGGCGAGGATCGCGTCAATACCGAGCGCTTCGGCCACGGTCGCCGCGACTTCGGTGCGGTCGCCGGTGACCATGACGGTTCGATGGACGCCGGCCTTCCGGAGCCGGCGGATCATTCGTGGCGCGTCCGGCCGGAGCGGGTCGTCGAGGAGCAGCGCCCCCGCGGGCCGACCGTCCACACCGACGAAGACCGTGATCGACCCGTCTCGGGCCGAGCGACGCCGCACGGCGCGGATCCAGCCTCGCGCGCTCGAGGCACGTCCTTCACCGCCGCCTTCCGGGTGAGCCGGGGCGGCCGGCGTCCCGCCGATCCCGTCGACGCCAACCCAGGCGGCCTTGCCGATGGCGACTTGGTGGCCGTCGACGACGCCGCGGATGCCCGCTCCGGCCACTTCCTCGACGTCGCTCGGCATCGTGAGCGCCAAGTCGCGTTCTCGCGCGGCGTGCACGACGGCCGCGGCGAGGACGTGTGGCGACACCTGGTCCAGCGATGCCGCCAGCCGGAGCAGCTCGGCATCGCTCAAGCCGTTGGCCGTGACGACTTCGGTCAGGGTCGGGTGGCCGGCGGTAAGGGTGCCGGTCTTGTCGAACAGGACGACCTGGGCGTTGGCGAGGCGTTCGAGGACGGCGCCGCCCTTGATGATGACGCCGCGCTGGGAGGCCCGGGACAGCCCGGCGACGATCGCGACCGGAGCGGCCAGGATCAGCGGGCAGGGCGTCGCCACGACCAGCACCGCTACCGCGCGGGCGAGCTGTCCGGACACCAGCCAGCCCAGTCCCGCCACCGCGAGCGCGACCGGCAGGAAGACCAGGGCATAGCGGTCGGCGAGGCGCACGAACGGGGCGGTGTCGGCCTTCGCCGCCTCGACCATCCGCACGATCCCGGCATAGGTGCTCTCCCGGGCTGGCCGGGTTGCCCGCAGATCGAACGGGCCGCCCGCGTTCACCGCACCGCTCCTGACGGCGTCGCCCGTTGTCCGTTCGACCGGGACCGGCTCCCCGGTCAGGGTCGATTCGTCCAGGACCGCGGTGCCCGCTTCGACGCGGCCGTCCGTTGGCACCACCTCGCCGGGGCGGATCAGCAGCAGGTCGCCGACGGCCACCTGATCGGCCTCGATCAGGGTCAGTGTCCCGTTCGTGCGACGAAGTGCCGTGCGCGGCATCCTGGCCACCAGTTCGCGCAACGCACGCTCGGCGCGGCCGGTCGCCCAGCCTTCCAACATCCGTCCCGTCGCGACCATGACCGCGATCAGCGCGCCGGCCAGGTATTCACCCACTCCGAGCGCCCCGACCAGCGCCAACACGGCGATCACGTCGACGCCGAGGCGCCGATGCCAGAGGTTGACCAGCACTCCGGCGGCGGCCGGCACGATGCCGATCAGTGCGGTAGCGGCCCAGCTGAGCTTGGACGGGCCGGACATGTCGACAAGCCAGAAGACCCCGCCGGCGGCCAGTCCGACGAGAGTCACCGCCAGCAGCGCTCTCTCCCCAAGACGCGCCGCCGGAAGGCGGCCCTCCTGGCGCCTCCCGTGATCGTTCCTGTCACCGGGATCGCGCCCTGGGCGCGCGGACACGGCGCCCATCCCGCCCAGCCGTTCGGCCTTGCGGAGCTCGGACGCATCTCGGTCGTGGGCCGCCACTGATCGCCTCCGTCAGACCAGCCGGCGCCGGACAGCACGCGGATTCGCCCGTCGACGCTGGCCCCAGCCCATCGGTCCTTCCCGGCGCTCCCCGGAGAGGCACCCGTCCATTGGCGGCGAAGAACAGGGCGAAGTCGGTTGTCTGAGCCTCGATCCACCGTCGGTTATGGGGTGTCCTGAACGCGTAAATGCCCTCTGACCTGGGATGATGGTCTTGCTGAAGGACTCATCGTTCCCGACC
>JADGHD010000613.1 GCA_019689615.1 Frankia sp.
GCGCGCACGTCGCCTGGCGTTACCACACCTAGGACGCCGGACGTAGGGCGCTGGCCGGCGGCGCGCCCGCCGGGCGGTCCGCGCCGGCCGGCGGCACACCGGCTTCCCGCGGCACCCGGGCGGGCCGGTGGGTCTGCGCCGGCGGGTCAGCCGGCGACGGCCGGCTGGACGCCGAACGAGCCGCCGAAGGACTCGCCGGGCTCCAGGACCCGCAGCCCCGCCCCGGTGTTGAAGGCGTTCGGGGCGCAGGTGACCGGCTCGACGGCGATGCCGCGCCGCCGGTCGGCCGGGTCGAGCGTGTCGCTGGTGAAGACCTGGACGTACGGCCACGCCTGGTCCATCCAGACGGTCACCGCCGGGCCGGCCGGGCCGGCCTGGGCCGCGAGCCGCACCCTGGCCAGCCCGTCGTCGTCCCGGGCGAGCTCGCCGAAGCAGTAGTCGAGGGCCATGCCGTCGATCGGCCGGGCCTGGCGGAAGTCGAACGGCCCGCCGGCCACCGGCTCCTCGCCGGTCGGGATGAGCCGCTCGTCGACGGCGAACCGGGTCGCGGCCGGCAGCGTCAGCCAGACGTCGTCGACCGGCACCGGCGCCCCGCCGGGTCCCGGGACCAGCAGGTACGGGTGCGCGCCCATGCCGACCGGCGCCGGGGCGCCGCCGAGGTTCGTCGCGATCATCGTGACGGTGAGCCCGGTGTCGTCGAGACGGTACTCGGCCTCGAAGGCGACCGTGAACGGGTAGCCGGGCTGGGCGTGCACGACGACGGACGCGGTGGCGGCGGCCGGGCCGATGCGCCGCAGCTCCCAGGACGACCAGCAGGCCAGCCCGTGCAGCGCGTTGCCCAGCCCCACCTCGGTGACCGGGAGCTGGTGGGCGGTGCCGGCGAACGTGTACCGGCCGCCGTCGACCCGGTTCGGCCACGGCACCAGCAGCTGCCCCTTGCCGGCGCTGGCCAGCTCGTCCGGGCCGTAGCCGTGCAGCACCGGCACCCCGCCGGCGCGGTAGTCGCGCAGCCCACCGCCAACCTCGACGATGGTGGCCACGCTGTCGCCGCACACCAGCTCGAGCTGCCGCCCGGATGGCGCCACCGGTTCCATGCGCTCTCCTTCACCGCGTCGCCGGTCGGCACGGGACGGCCGGTGGCCCCAGACCCGCCGCCCGCCCGGCCGGCGACGGCAGCCAGGCGCGCCTCCCCAGTATCCGGCCAGACGTGTGCGCGCTCCCACAGGCCACCCCCGACCTCGGGTGACCGCGGTCCCGACCGGAAGCGGCTGGCGGCCACGCAAACCGGGCGGCTCGGGCGGTGACGCGCCAGACTCTGTGACCGGACGGGCGGGCCAGGCAGCGGCCCGCCGGGGAGGACGCGCTGGTGAAGATCGATCACGGCTCCGGCGGGGCGCTGGACCCACGGGCCGACGCGGCCGCGGCGGAGGACGCGGGCTTCGACGCCTACTGGAACGCCGAGATCCGCCACGACCCGTTCGTCGGCCTCGGGCTCGCCGCGACGGCGACGCAGCGGGTGGCGCTGGGCACCTGCATCGCGGTCGCCTTCGCCCGCAACCCGATGTCGATGGCCGTGGTCGCCAACGACCTGCAGCACCTCAGCAGCGGGCGGCTGATGCTCGGGCTCGGCAGCCAGGTGCGCGCGCACATCACCCGCCGGTTCTCGATGCCCTGGTCGCGGCCGGCCGCCCGGATGCGGGAGTACATCGCGGCGATGCGCGCGGTGTGGGCCAGCTGGTACGAGGGCACCCCGCTGAACTTCACCGGCGAGTTCTACCAGCACACGCTGATGACCCCGACGTTCGTGCCGGAGCCGCACCCGTACGGCCCGCCGAAGGTCCTGCTCGCCGGCGTCGGCCCGGCGATGACCGAGGTCGCCGGCGAGGTCGCGGACGGCTTCCTGGCGCACGGCTTCACCACCGAGCGTTACCTGCGGGAGGTGACGCTGCCGGCGATCGCCCGCGGCCGGGCCAGGCGCGCCGACGGGCTGGGCGAGCGTTTCGAGGTCGTCGGCTCGCCGCTGACCGCCACCGGCGGGACCGAGCAGGAGCTGGCCGCCGCCATCGACCGCGCCCGCGGCACGATCGCGTTCTACGGCTCGACCCCGGCCTATCGGGCGGTGCTGGAGCTGCACGGCTTCGGGGAGCTGGGCGAGCAGCTGCACGCGCTGTCCCGCCAGGGCCGCTGGGCGGAGATGGGCCGGCTGATCCCGGACGAGCTGGTGCACGAGGTGGGCGTCGTCGGCGAGCCGGACCAGATCGGCCCCGAGCTCGTCCGCCGCTACCGCGGCGTGTTGGACCGGATCGTCCTCTACGGCCCGCTCGCCCGGGACTCGGCGACCGCCGCCGCCATCCGCGCGGCGTGCGCCCAGCCCGCCGAGGGCGCCTGAGCGCGGTCGGCGCGCCGTTGCCTGGCCCGCCGGGCCTCGGCAGGCTCGCCGGGCCACCCGGGATCGGGCCGGCCGAAACGGCCCGTTAGCCTGCCGGCCACCTGGTGGCGCCGTATCGTCCATGCCATGGCCAACGGCGTCTGTCCGCCCAGCCAGGAGACGGCCGCCCGCCGGCTGCGCGCCGCGCTGCGGGCCCGGCACCGCCAGGTCCTGCGGGTCCTTGACCCGCCAGGGCCGCATGGCCGCGCCACCGAGGTCACCACGCTGCCCGGCGCCGTCCGCCGGTTCCTGGCGCACCCCCGCCCGCCGGTGCTGCTCGGCGTGGTCGGCTCGCTGGCCATCGCCCGGCTGTCCCGGGGCGACTACCGCCGCTCGGACCTGGCGGTCGCCCTCGGCTGCGCCGCCGCCCAGCCGTTCGTCGAGTGGGCGATCCACCGCCACCTGCTGCACGCCCAGCCCACCGGCCCGCTGGGCCGCGCCGCCTACCGGGCGGCCGGCTGGGGCCACGCCCAGCACCACCGCGACCCGACGAACCTGAACAGCATGTTCCTGCGCTCCCAGGACGTGCTGGGCGCAGGCGTGCTGGCGCTGACCGCCTCCGCCGCCGGCTCGCCCCGGGTGGCCACCGGCATGGCCTGCGTCGGCGCGGCCGTGCTCGCCTACGACTGGACCCACTTCCTGATCCACACCGGCTACCAGCCCCGCTCGGCCCTGTACCGCCGCATCTGGCGCAGCCACCGCCTGCACCACTACCGCAACGAGCGCTACTGGCTCGGAGTGACCTCCCCGCTGGCCGACATCGTCCTCGGGACCGCGCCGGACAGGGACGCCGTCCCGGTCTCCCCACAGGCCGCCCGCCCCGAGCCCACGAGACCCTAAGACAT
>JADGHD010000614.1 GCA_019689615.1 Frankia sp.
CTCCATTTCGGGGCCCGCGTCTTTGTTTTATACGAGACCGCCCCCGGGCGACGCCAGGGCGCGCCCGACGGCCGGGCTGGGTGGGGGCGGACAGGGCCGCGCCGGTGAGCCGGCCATGGGTGGCGGTCGGCGCCGGGCGGGCGCACTAGTACGGTCGCAGGCAGATCCGTCGGGTGAGGTGCGCGCCCGCCGGTCCGGCCCGCGTCGACCACGCCGCGCGGCCAGCACCGCGCGTGGCATCTTGTGCGTCACCAGCAACACGGCATGGACAACGTCGGGGATCGCCCCGGGCCGCCGGTGCCCAGGCGGGGGTCTATGTGAAGCGTTCTACGTGAAGGGGGATGTGTGCCGGATCCGACTGGTGGTGTAGCGGGACGTCTGCCGTCCGTATTCATGACACCGGGTACGTCGTCGTTCACCGAGTTCCTGTCGATGGCCGCGCCGGACCTGCTGCCGGGCAACCGGCATCCGCTGCCAGTGTCGGCGAGCGAGGTGGCGCACGGGACCACGATCGTGGCGGTGACCTTCCCCGGTGGCGTGATCATGGCCGGTGACCGCCGGGCGACGCAGGGCAACCTGATCGCCACCAGGGACGTGGAGAAGGTGTTCCACGCCGACGAGTACTCCGTGGTCGGCTACGCCGGCACGGCCGGGGTCGGCGCTGACCTGATCAAGCTGTTCCAGGTCGAGCTGGAGCACTACGAGAAGATCGAGGGCACCACCCTCAGCCTCGACGCCAAGGCGAACCGGCTCGGGTTCATGGTCAAGAGCAACCTGCCGATGGCGCTGCAGGGCCTGGCCGTGGTCCCGCTGTTCGCCGGCTACGACGTCGACCGCGGCGTCGGCCGGATCTTCTCCTACGACATCGCGGCCGCCCGTTCCGAGGAGCAGAGCTACCACGCGATCGGGTCCGGCGCGTCGTTCGCGAAGAGCGCGCTGAAGAAGCTCCACCGCCCCGAGCTCACCGAGGACCGCGCCGTCCGGATCAGTCTGGAGGCGCTCTACGATGCGGCGGACGACGACTCGGCGACCGGTGGGCCGGACCTGACCCGACGGATCTTCCCCGTGGTCGCGGCCGTCACCGCCGACGGGTTCCGGCGGTACACCGACGACGAGGTGGGGGCCGTGGTGGACGCCCTCGTCGCCGACCGCATGACGAACCCGGGAGGATGACGTGACGATGCCGTTCGGCGGCTACGCAAGCCCGGAGCAGTGGGTCCGGGACAAGTCCGAGTACGCCCGCAAGGGCATCGCCCGCGGTCGCAGCGTCGTCATCCTGACGTACGCGGACGGCATCCTGTTCGTCGCGGAGAACCCGTCGGCGACCCTGCACAAGATCAGTGAGGTGTACGACCGGATCGCGTTCGCGGCCGTCGGGAAGTACAACGAGTTCGAGAACCTGCGCACGGCCGGTATCCGGCTGACCGACATGAAGGGCTACACCTACGACCGGCGGGACGTCACCGGCCGGGCGCTGGCGAACGCCTACGCGCAGACCCTCGGCGCGATCTTCACCGAGAGCATCAAGCCGTACGAGGTGGAGATCGTCGTCGCCGAGGTCGGGCACACCCCGGACACCGACCAGATCTACCGGCTCACCTACGACGGCTCGATCGCCGACGAGCGTGGGTTCGTCGCGATCGGCGGGCAGTCCGAGCAGGTCAACGCCTCGCTGCGGGAGAACCACACACCCGGCCAGCCGCTGGCGAGCACGCTGCGGGTCGCGGTGAAGGCGCTGGCGGCCGGCTCGCCGCCCGGCGGTTCCGCCAGCTCCAACGGCGAGCGGGTGTTCTCCTCGACGAACCTGGAGGTCGCGGTCCTCGACCGGACCCGCACCCGCCGGCTGTTCAAGCGGATCGTCGGCGCGCAGCTCGACGGCCTGCTGGCGGAGACCGCCAACACCTGAGCCGGCCGGCGGCGCGGGCCAGCCGGGGCCGTGGCAGCGCCCGGCCGGGGCCCGCGCCCACCTGGGCGCCGGTCAGCCGACGGCCGGCGTGGCGGCGGCGTGACGGTCGAGGAACGCCAGGGCGCGTTCCCACGCGTCCGCTGCCGCCGCGGGCCGGAACATCGCCGCACGGTCGTCGCTGTGGAACGCGTGCCCCGCGCCCTGGTAGGTGACCAGCTCGGTCGGGACCGCCGCCTGTGCGGCGGCCGCCCGCAGCGCGGTGATCTCCGCCATCGTGATCAGCGGGTCCTCCTCGCCGTAGAGGCCGAGCCACGGGCTGCGCAGCGACGGCGCGATGTCGAGCAGCGGCGGGATCCCCTCCCAGTAGGGGGAGCTCACCGCGCCGCCGTAGAACGACACCGCCGCCGCCAGCGGCGCCCGGGTCGCCGCGTGCAGCGCGACCGTGCCGCCCATGCAGAACCCGATGATCGCTCGGCTGCGCTGGCCGACGCCCTCACTGGCCACCCAGGCCAGCGCCGCGTCGACGTCCGCGCTGATCTCGGGGCCCCGAAGGGTCAGCATGTCGGTCCCGGCGTTCGGCCAGCCACCGGCCGGTTCGGACTCGGCGAAGCCCTGCCGGTGGTAGAGGTGCGGGGCTGCGGCCAGCCAGCCCGCGGCGGCCAGGCGCGCGCACACCGACCGCAGGTACGGGGTGGTGCCACGGGCGTCGTGGATGACGACGACCCCGCCGCGCGCCGCCGCCCGGTCGGCCGGCGCGCAGACCGTCAGCGGCGTCCCGTCCGGCGCCGCCACCTCGGTGGTGGTGCTGGGAACAGATGTCATGGCGCCATCCTGCCGCCACCCGCCGCGGCGGCGCGCCGCCCTCCCACCAGGCCTGCCCGTCCGGCGACACGCCGTCGCGCGAGCGTGCGCTCGGCCGCCCGCTGCAACAGGATCTGGCCCATGCGGTCACGCACCGTGGCCGTTGGGTCGGCGGCGGTGCGCGGCCGGCGAGGCGGCGCGTGCCGCGGGCGGGAGGGGCCGTGTGCTGACGGGTGTGCCGCAGACCAGCGGAGACGGCGCCGGCGGCGACGACCAGGGCCCGGTGCCCCCTCAGGGAGCCGGAGCCGGCGTCCCGCTCGCGCGCCCGGGTGAGGGCCAGGCCGGCGCGCCCGCCCACGCGGGCGGACCCGGGTCAGGCTCGCCGCAGCACGGCGGCGCGCGGCTGCCCGAGCAGGTGAGCGGGGCCGTGGCCGGCACGGGCACGCCGCCGCTCGGCGTGGCCCGGGCGGATCTCGCGGCCGGCGCCGCCACGGGCCGGCCGGCCGGGGCGGCCGGGGGCCGGGCGCCCGCCGGCCCGGGCCGGGGCGGCGCGCGGCGGCGGCGG
>JADGHD010000025.1 GCA_019689615.1 Frankia sp.
CCCGCGGCCCCGGGGGGGGGGGGGGGGGGGGGGGGGGGGGGGGGGGGGCGGGGGGGGGGGGGGCGCCCCCCCCCCCCCCCCACGGGCCTACCCGGCGTCCGGGGCCCGGCTCCGCGGGTGTACCCGGCGTCAGACCGCGGGCGCCGAGACGTTGGAGATGAAGGCTGCGCCGGCGTCCGGGACGCGAGGCTGACGCCAGGCCTCCACCGCGAACGAGATGGTGATCAGCGAGTAGTACAGGAGGAGCAGGTTGTGCGCGTCCTCCGGCAGGTCGTCCAGCGGGAACTTGTTCAGGTGGTCGATGGCGTCCTGGATCCGCGGGAACGCGGCGTCATAGAACGCCTGCAGCTCCTCCATCGTGCTGGCGTAGCGCTTCTTGAACCGGGCGTCCTCCTCCGGCAGGCACCAGTCGGTGAACGGCGCCAGGTCCTCGAAGCCAGCGGGCAGCGTCGCCACGGGATCACTCCTCTCGATCAGGGCGGGCCGGCCGGTCAGACCAGTGCCGGCGACGGCTTGACACCCGGGTTGGCCGCCACGTACTCGGCGCAGTACCGGCGCGCGGTCTGGTGCAGGTGCCGCAGCAGGATCTCCTGGTCATTCAGCGGGAACTCGGTCACGTAACGCGACTCGAGCATGGTCTGGGTGGCCTCAAGCGTGTTGGCGTCCTGGAACCCGTACTCCTTGAACGACGACGCCGCCAGCTCCTGGCGCAGCCGATCGCCCGCGTTCTTCGGCGGGGCGAAGTAGAGCGAGCACTCGAAGGTGTGCTTGTTCACGGCTGTCGGCCAGTAGTGGTAGGTCAGGTACCAGCCCGGCTTCCAGACGAGGATCATGAAGTTCGGGAAGAAGACGAAGGAGTCGACACCCCACGCCCGGTGACGCGCCGGGTTGCAGCCGGGCGGCAGGGTGATGTCGAACGGCGGGTCCCACGGGCCGAACAGGCCGGAGCGCAGCTCGCGCTCGATCGGCTTGACCATCTGCGGGTCCTTGGGCGGAGCCATGCCGCCCCAGGACGACACCATGGAGTGCTGGCCCTCGATCCGGTAGTGCAGCGCCTCGAAGCCGTTGGCCGCCAGCTTGGCGGCCTCCTCCTTCACCGCCTGGCGGACGTGCAGCACGGGCGCGTGGTAGAACTCGGCGAACGCGTCGATGAACAGCTTCCAGTTGGCGCCGATCTCCGCCCGGTACCTGAAGACCGACGTCATCTCGCCCCACGGGTAGCCGACGAGGTCAGCCGCCAGCGGGCCGAGGTAGTCCACCAGGGACTGGGTGCCGTCCTTGTCGAAGTTGACGAAGATGAAGCCCTCCCAGACCTCGCAGCGCACGGGCAGCAGCCCGTACCTGCTCTTGTCGAGGTTGAAGAACTCCCCCTCCTGCTGCACGAACGTGCACTGGCCGTCCAGGTTGAACCGCCAGCCGTGGTACTTGCAGGTGAACTGGCGGACCGTGCCCGAGGTCTCCTCGCGCGGGTAGTCCTGCCAGACGAGCTTGTTGCCGCGGTGCCGGCAGATGTTGTGGAACGCCTTGATCCCGTCGGCGGTCCGCACAACGATCACTGACGCCCGGACGGCGTCGATCTCCTTGGTGAAGTAGTTCCCCACCCTCGGGATCTGCTCGACGCGCCCGACGTTGAGCCACGTCCTGCCGAAGATCGCCTTTCGCTCAAGCTCGTAGTGCTCCGGGGAGATCGAGTCCTCGTACGAGCAGTCCTCGAGGCTGAGCTCGGGGTAGTGCTGGGTCCAGCTGCCCTCAGCGGGCTTCGGGAAGTGGGCCATGTGCGCTGTCCTTTCGGTACCCGTCCGTGGCGATGATAGCATTACTCTCTACCAGCGAGAAGAGGATTCTCGCTAATGGCCAGCGGAAGGCCTCGACAGGAGTGACAGGACTCCCGCCCCAGCTCGGCCGAGGGGCGGGGCGGGCAGGCGAGGCCGGCGGCCGCGGCGGTGCCGGCGGGCCGAGCCGGCCAGGCAACCGGCATCGCGGACGGGAAAACTATACCAATCGGTATACTTTCGATCGACGGTCTCGTATCGTTGCCCCTGCGCCGGAGGCGGTGGCCCGGCTCCGGCAGGAGCGGGGCGGCCCGAGCGGCACCAGCCAGCGTGGGGACAGCCGGAGCGAGGTCGGCGAAGGCGGGAAGGAGCCGGCGTGAGCGGTTCGCTGGACGGCAGGGTGGCGGTCGTCACCGGAGGCGGCTCGGGCATCGGCCGCGCCTGCGCGCTGCGGCTGGCGGCGGACGGGGCGAAGGTCGGGGTCTTCGACCTCGACGGCGAGTCGGCCCGGGCGGTCGCGGACGAGATCACCGCGGCCGGCGGCACGGCGCACGGGGTCGGCGTCGACGTGACCAGCCGGGAGCAGATCAACCAGGGCGTCGGCGAGATCCGCGGCCTGTGGGGCCCGATCACGATCCTGGTGAACTCCGCCGGCCGGGAGCTGTTCAAGCGGTTCCTCGACATCACCGACGAGCTGTGGAACGCGGTCCACGACGTGAACCTGGCCGGCACCTTCCGCTGCTGCCAGGCCGTCGCGCCGGACATGATCGAGGCCGGCTGGGGCCGGATCGTGAACATCTCGTCGTCCAGCGCGCAGGGCGGCCAGCCGTTCATGACCGCCTACGCGGCGTCGAAGGGCGGCGTCATCACGTTTACCAAGTCGCTCGCCCTGGAGCTCGGCCCGAACGGGATCACCGTGAACACGATCCCGCCGGGCTTCATCATCACCCCGATGACCGAGCGCAACGCGGCCAAGGGCTACCTCGGCGCTGACGGCCTCGACGCGGTCGCCGCCCGCACCCCGGTCCGCCGCGCCGGCCAGCCGGAGGACATCGCCGCCGCGTGCTCGTTCCTCTGCTCCGACGAGGCCGGCTACATCACCGGCCAGATCATCGGCGTCAACGGCGGCCGCAACACCACCTCCGCCGTCTTCTGACCGGCCGCCCCGCGCCGGCGCCCGGCGTGACCGGCCGGCCGGCGCGGGGCGCTCAGCCGCCGTTCGCGAGCGCGCTGGCCGCATGCCGGACGGCCGCGATGATGCCCTGGTAGCCGGTGCACCGGCAGAGGTTGCCCGACAGGCCCTCCCGGATCTCCTCGTCGGAGGGGTCCGGGTTGTCCCGCAGCAGCGCGGTGATCGTCATGACGAAGCCGGGGCTGCAGAAGCCGCACTGCAGGCCGTGGCAGTCGCGCAGCGCCGCCTGCACCGGGGAGAGCGTGCCGTCGTCCGCGGCGACGCCCTCGACGGTCGTCACCTCGCGGCCGTCGGCCTGCACGGCGAACATCAGGCACGACCGGACGGCCGCCCCGTCGACGAGCACCGTGCAGGCGCCGCACACGCCGTGCTCGCAGCCCAGGTGGGTGCCGGTGAGCCCGAGCCGGTCGCGCAGGAGGTCCGCCAGCGTCAGCCGCGGCTCGACCGCCTGCTCCACCGCCTGGCCGTTGACGACCATCCTGACCTGCCACTCAGCCACTGGTCGCCGCCTCGTTCCCGGCACCGGCCGACGCGGGCCGCGCCGCCGCCTCCGCCGTGGCCGCCGCGAACGCGCGAGCGGTCATCACCGCCCCGACCCGGCGCCGGTAGCTCTGCGGGCCGTGCAGGTCGCTGGGCACGTCCGCGAGCCCCGCGACGGCCGTCGCGCCGACGTCCGCCGGCTCAAGCTCGGCGAGCGGCCGCCCGGTCACCGCCGCCTCGGCCCCGGCCGCCCGCACCGGCGTCGGCCCCATCCCGAGCAGGGCGATCGCGCACCGGCGCACCCGGTCCTCGCCGTCGTCGAGCTCGACGGCGACCGCCGCGCCGGCGATCGCGAAGTCGCCCGAGCGACGGGCGAACTCCTCGATCGCGAACCCGCACCGGCCGGACCAGACCGGGAACCGGGCGCCCACCAGCAGCTCCTCCGGCTCCAGCGCGGTGCTCCACAGGCCGGTGAAGAACTGCGCGGCCGGGATGACCCGCTGCCCGCCGGCCGCCGAACAGGCCGCCAGCTCGGCGTCCAGGGCGAGCACCACCGCCGGGTACTCGGCGGCCGGGTCGGCGTGCGCGACCGAGCCGCCGAACGTCCCCCGGTTGCGGATCTGGGCGTGCCCGATCAGTGGGGTCGCCCTGGCCAGCAGCGGGACGGCCGCCGCCACCGCGGGGTCCGCGCCGATCGCCGACTCCGTCGTGGTCGCGCCGACCCACAGCGTGCCGTCGCGGCGCTCGACGCCGCGCAGCGCGTCGATCCGGGAGATGTCGACGAGGTGGTCGAAGCAGGCCAGGCGCAGTGCCAGCATCGGGATCAGGCTCTGCCCGCCGGCGAGCACCTTCGCGCCGTCGCCCAGCTCGGCGAGCAGGGCGGCGGCCTCGTCCAGGCTGTCCGGGCGGTGGTAGTCGAACGGGGCTGGCTTCATCGCCGCGCGCCGGGTCAGCCGACGACCAGCGGCAGGTTCTGCCAGCCGCGGACGGTCGACGTCTGCTCCAGCCGGGCGCCGTCCCAGTCGACGTCCCAGGACGGGAACCGGCGCAGCATCTCCTCGAGGGCCACCCGGCCCTCCAGCCGGGCGAGCGCCGCGCCGAGGCAGTAGTGGCCGCCGAGGCCGAACGTCAGCTGCTGGCTGATCCGCCGGTGGATGTCGAACCGGTCCGGGTCCGGGTAGTGGTCGGGGTCGCGGTTGGCCGCCGCCACGATGAACAGGATCGCGCTGCCGGCCGGCACCGTCTGGCCGTGGAACCCGACGTCGGTGGTGACGTAGCGGCCGACGAACGGGCCGGGCGGCTCGTAGCGCAGGATCTCCTCGATCGCGCTCGGGATCAGCGACGGGTCCTCGACCAGCTCGCGGCGCTGGTCCGGGAAGCGGGCCAGGGTGGAGGAGATCCAGCCGATCAGCCGGCCGGTGGTCTCGTTTCCGGCGCCGGCGACGACCGTGACGTAGGTCATCACCTCCTCCCTGGTGAGCGTGCGGCGCACGCCGTGCTCGTCCTCGAACTCGGCGGTGAGCAGCTCGGTCATCAGGTCGTCCGACGGGTGGTCGCGCCGCCAGTCGATGTAGGCGGCGAACACCTCGTTGGTCAGCGTCGCCCCGCCCCTGAAGTCCGTCGGCCTGCCGTCGGCGGTGCGCAGGTTGCCCTGGGTCTCCCGGACCGCGCGCTGCTCCTCCTCCGGGATCCCGAGCAGCCAGCCGATCACCTTCATCGGCAGTTCGAGGCCGAGGGTCTGCATGATGTCGAACCGGTCGGCGCCCACGAGCGGGTCGAGCGCCCTGACGCAGTAGTCACGGACCAGCGGCTCCAGGGCGGCGATCCGGCGCGGGGTGAAGAGGCGGGCGAGCAGCCGACGGTGGATGTCGTGGGTCGGCGGGTCCTCGAAGATGAGCGTGCCCGGGGGGATGTCTATGCCCGACTTGATCAGTTCGAGGATGCCGCCCTTGGCCGAGGAGAAGGTCCGCCAGTCCGGCAGACCGCGCTCGCAGTCGGCGAACCGGCTCACCGCGTAGAAGTCGTAGCGCTCGTTGTAGTAGAGCGGCGTCTCCTCTCGTAACCGCCGGTAGATCGGGTACGGGTCGGCGGCGAAGGCTGGGTCGTAGGGATCCCAGTAGACGGCGGTAGTGGTGGTCACGGGCCCACCTCCGGGCAGATCGACGCGACGGACGTTGTGGCAGGCGCGGGCGTGGCCCGTGCGGTCAGATGGTCAGGCGGATGATCACGTAGACGAGGATGATCAGTGCGACCAGCACCGGCGCGGCCCGCTTCGCCAGCGGCCCGGCGACCACGCCGAGCAGGTTCACCGGCTGCTCCGCCGCCCGCGCCGACACCGGCACCCGCGCGGCAGGCGTCGCCGCTGACGCGGGAGCCGCCACGGACGACGCGGGCTCGGCCGGGGCCGAAGCCGCCGCCGACGACGGGGAGTCGGCGGGCGCTGGGGTCTGCGCGGGCGCCGGGCCGGTCGCGGGCGCCGGTGCGTCCGCGGACGAGGCAGTCCCGGCGGGCGACACGGTCGCGGGGGCCTCGGCGGTCGCGGCAGGCTCCGTCGGCATCGGCGGCTCGGCCGGTGCCGGGGGTGCAGAAGCGGCAGCCGCGGCGACCGGCTGGGCGGGCGCGGCCGGTGTCGCGGCGGGCGCCGAGGAGCCGGCCGCGTCCGGGCCGGCGGACAGGACGTCGGCTTCCAGGTTGCGGACGAACTGGGTGATCAGCCGGGAGCTGACCTCGGCGAGCACGCCGCGCCCGAACTGCGCGGCCTTGCCGCTGATGGTGAGGTCGGTGACCACGTGGACCGCGGTGGCCTGGTCGCCGTCCGGGGTCAGCCGCACGGTCACGGTGGCCCTCGCGTTGCCCTGGCCGCGGGTCTCCCGGCCCTCGGCGCGGACGACCGCCGTGCGCGCTGCCTCGTCGAGCACCTGGAAGACGGCCTTGCCCTGGTACCTGGCGGTGATCGGCCCGACCTTCACCCTGACCGCGCCGTGGTACTCGCCGTCGATCACCGAGAGCAGCTCGGCACCCGGCATGCAGGGCGCGATCCGTTCGAGGTCGGTGAGCAGGCCCCAGGCGGTCGGGACCGGGACGGGGACCCGGAACTCGTTCACCAGCTCCACTAGTGGTGGCCTCCCTGGTAGCCGGCCGCGGCCAGCAGCTCGACGATCGCCGCCGGGGTGACCGGCAGCTCGGTGATCTTCACGCCGAACGGGGACAGCGCGTCGACGACCGCGTTGACCACGGCCGGCGGGGCGCCGATGGCCCCGCCCTCGCCGACGCCCTTGTATCCGCCGGGGCCGGGCGCTGGCGTCTCCAGGTGCACGTACTCGATCAGCGGCACCTCGGCCGCCGTCGGGATCAGATAGTCGAGCAACGTCGTCACCAGGGGGTTGCCGTCGGCGTCGTATGCCTGTCGCTCCAGCAGCGCGCCGCCGATGCCCTGGACGGTGCCGCCGGCGATCTGGCCCTCCACCACGTCCGGGTTGATCATCGGGCCGACGTCCTCGCCGACGATGTGCCGCAGGATCGTCACCGCGCCCGTCGCGACGTCGACCTCGACGACGCAGACGTGGGTCGCGTTGGCCCACAGCATCGGCGCCGGGGTGGTGTGGCGGCCGCTGGCCTCCAGCACGCCGGCGAGGTGCTCCGGCAGCCCGGGCGGCGCGGCGGCGGCGTAGGCGGCGAGCTCACCGAAGGTGGCGCCGACGCCCGGCCGGCCGCGGACCACCGCCCGGCCGTCCGCCACCTCGATCTCGTCCTCCCCCACCCCGAACCGGTGGGCGGCGAGGGCGGTCAGCCGGGCCAGCAGCGCCCTGGCGGCCTCGCCGACCGCGCCGGCCGTCATCGAGCCGCTGCGGCTGCCACCGGTGCCGGCACCAGCCGGGGTCACGGCGGTGTCCCCCTGAACCGGCTCGACCAGGTCGAACTCGATGCCGAGCGCGTCGGCGGCCAGCTGCGCGACCGTCGTCTCCAGGCTGTTGCCGGACGACCCGCCGGTGAAGAAGACGGTCACCCGGCCGGACGGGTCCACCCGGACCGTCGCCTCCTCGCTGCCGTAGTACGGCTGCCCGCTCGTCGTCGGCTCGAGGTAGCTGCTGGTGCCGACGCCCAGGTAGCGGCCGTGGGCGCGGGCCGCCCGCTGCTCGGCCCGGAACGCGTCGTAGCCCAGGGCCGCCAGCGCCGCCTCGAAGGTCTCCCGGGGCGAGGCGTGGTCGTAGGGCATCCCGTTCGGGTTCGTCCAGGGCAGGTCGTCGCGGGAGAGCAGGTTGCGCCGGCGCAGCTCGACCGGGTCGATGCCCAGGTCGCGCGCGGCGATGTCGAGCAGCACCTCGCGGGCCAGCGACTCGAACTGCCACGGCCCGCGGTAGGGCACCCGGCCGGCGGTGTTGCTGTGCACCGAGGTCGACGTCCAGGTGGCCACCGGCACCCGGTAGGGCCCGGGGAAGAGCATCCCGACCGCGGCTCCCGGACCCACCTGCCACGGGGTCGGGTAGGCGCCCATGTCCTGGAGGTGGTCGATGCTCGCCGCCAGGATCGTGCCGTCCGCGGCGAAGGCGATCCTGGCCCGGCCGGACTCGTGCCTGGCCTGGTGGCACAGCAGGTTCTCGCGCCGGTCCTCGATCCACTTCAGCGGGCCGGCCACCTTGCGGGCGGCGAGCAGCACGCACTGCTCCTCCCGGCCCGGGACGACCTTCAGGCCGAACGCGCCACCGGTGTCGCGCATGATGACCCGCACGCGCTCCGGCGGGATGCCGAGCAGCCGCGCGGTGAACGCCCGCACCTCGTGCGGGTTCTGGGTGGACGACCAGATCGTCAGCTCGCGGCCGTCCCACTCGGCGACGATGCCCCGGGTCTCCATCGGGCTCGGGGTGTGCATCTGCTGGCGGAACGTCTCCTCGGCGACGTGCGCCGCGCCGGCGCAGGCCGCCTCGACGGCGTCCGGCGGGGTACCGGTGAGCCGGCCGGCGATGTTGCCCGGGCGGCTGGCGTGCACCTGGACCGGCGAGGCGAGCGCCTCGCGGAAGTCGACCACCGCGTCCAGCGGCTCGTAGTCGACCTCGACGAGCTCGGCAGCGTCCTCGGCGAGGTAGCGGTCGGTGGCGACGACCATCGCGACCGGGTCGCCGGCGAAACGGGCCTCGCCATCGGCGAGCGGGGGCCGCGGCGAGTCGGGGACCTTCGGGCCGTCCTGGGTGTACCAGGACTCGCGCACGTCGGGGTTGAGGTCCGCGGCGGTGAACACCGCGCGCACGCCCGGGCTGGCCAACGCGGCGCAGACGTCGATGCTGTTGATCCGGGCCCGGGCGAACGGCGACCGGACGAAGCAGGCGTGCAGCATCCCGGGGCGGCGCACGTCGTCGACGAACATGCCTCGGCCGGTGAGCAGGCGGGCGTCCTCCAGCCGGCGCACCCTCCGGCCGGCATACCGCGCGCCCGTCGGCGCCGAGGCGGGTGATGCGGCGGCCGCGGATGGCGCCGGCTCGGTCTCGGTCATCGTCGTGGCTCCCGTCGGCGGCCGGACGGCGGGGATCGGGCATCGCGAGCCGTGCTGGGCACTCGCTCAGCACGGCTGGTGGGCCGTGATGTTAGCCGGCCGTCGCCGCGGAGGGAAGCCCTATGCTGGGGCACGTGCCCACCGGTGACCGAACCGCCCCCGCGGCCGCGACAGCCGTCGCGATCCCGGGCGTGGCGGAGCCCGCGGACGCCACCCGGGCCTCGGGCACCGCGGCGGCGGGAGCGCAGCGCCGGATGGGGGCCGCCGACTCGAAGACCCGGGCCCACCTGCTCGACGTGACCGCCGAGATCATGATCGAGGACGGGTACGCGGCGGCGACGTCGCGCCGGGTCGCTGCCAGGGCGGGCGTCAAGCCGGCCCTGGTGCACTACTACTTCCGCACGATGGACGACCTGTTCATCGCGCTGCTGCGCCGGGGCGCGCAGGCGACCCTGCGCCGCTACGACCAGGCACTGGCCGCCGACCAGCCACTGCGGGCGCTGTGGGAGCTGAGCAACGACCCCCGCGACGCCGCGCTGACGATGGAGTTCATCGCGCTCGCCAACCACCGCAAGGCGATCAGGGCCGAGATCGCCACCTACGCGGAGCGCTTCCGCGAGAAGCAGATCGCCACCCTCGCCCGGGCGCTGCGCGAGTCGACGGACGGCGCCAGGGCCGGTGCCGGGGCCGGCGTCGACGGCGTGACGCCCGCGGCGCTGATCTTCATCATGACCGCGGTCTCACGGATCATGGTCCTCGAGCGGGCGCTCGGCATCGGCACCGGCCACCAGGAGACGCTCGCCCTCGTCCAGCGGTTCCTCGACCACGTCGAGCCGCCGGCCGCCAGCTGAGCGGGCGGGCGCGGGCCGGCTACTTCTCCCAGATCTCCTCGGGCACCCAGGCCGGGCGGCGCTTCTCCATGAACGCCCGCATCCCCTCGCGCGGCTCGGGCGACTCGTCCAGCGCCCACTGCATGGTCTCGTAGTCGAACAGGCCGTAGCGCTCGTTGAGCATCCGCTTGGTGAGCATCCGGGCCATCGGCGGGGTGTGCAGGATCTCGCGCACCGCCTGGATCGCGGCCTCGCGCAGCTGCTCGTGCGGCACCACCCGGGAGATCAGGCCGATCCGCTGCGCCTCGGCGGCGTCCAGCCGGCGGGCGGTCAGCAGCAGGTCGCGCGCCACCGCCATGCCGACGTGCGCCGGCAGCGCCGCGGCGAAGGTGGCGTCCGGGATGCCGCGCAGCAGCTCGGGCACCCGGAACGTGGCCCGGTCGCTGGCCACGCAGACGTCCGACATCATCGCCACCAGCAGCCCGCCGGCCTGGCAGATGCCGTTCACCGCGGAGACGACCGGCGCCCGGCTGTCGCGGATGGTGAGGAACGGCAGGATGTCGTTGCCGATGCCCTCGGGCAGGCGGTCCTCCGGCTCCTCGCGGCCGCCGAGGTCACCGCCGGGGGCGAACACGTCGCCGGTGCCGGTGATGATGAGCGCGGCCAGGTCCTTGTCCTCGTTCACCAGCCGGACGGCGCGCTTGAGGCCGTAGTACATCGCGGGCGTGAACGCGTTGCGCGCGTGCGGCCGGTCGATGTAGCACCAGCCGATGACGCCTTCCCGCTCGAACCGCAGACCAGCCGCGCCGAGGTCGTCCGCCACTCGCACTCCCTGAGGTCGTCGAAGACAGCCACGGCGCCACCGGGCGGCGGCGCTGGCCGGCTCACCAGCGCGGCGCCCCGCTCGCCCGCCTGCCCGGCGGGCGCGTCGGCCCTGGTCGGGCCAGGCCCGGCGGCAGCGGCTGCAGATCCCCGTCTACCAGCCGGCCCGCCCAGGGGCCACCGTTGCGCCGGCCCGCCCGGGTCGGGTGACAGTGCCGGGCGCGTCCCAGATACTCGACGTTGACGTCGATTTAGCATGCGAGACCCGTCACCAGGCCGCAGCACGCGGCGCCTGGCCAGCCGGCTGGCGGGCCGCCGCGTCGTGCCCGGCGCATCCTGCTCGCGACCGGGAGTCCCGGCCGCCCGACGGAAGGACAGAGGACCTCGATGGGCACACCAGCGGAGCTGTTCGACCTCACCGGCCGGGTCGCGGTCATCACCGGCGGCAGCCGAGGTATCGGGCGGGCGGTCGCCGAGGGCCTGGCCGCCGCCGGCGCGGACCTGGTGATCGCCAGCCGCAAGCTGCCGGCCTGCGAGCAGGCGGCCAAGGAGATCGAGGCGGCCACCGGCCGCCAGGTCCTGCCGCTCGCCTGCCACGTCGGCGACTGGGACGACTGCGACCGGCTGGTCGAGGCGGCCTACGACCGGTTCGGCAAGGTCGACGTCCTGATCAACAACGCCGGCATGTCGCCGCTGTACGAGAAGCTGTCCACGGTCACCCGCGAGCTCTACGACAAGGTGCACGCGGTCAACGCCGCCGGCCCGTTCCGGCTGTCCGCGCTGATCGGCGAGCGGATGGCGGCCGGCGACGGCGGGTCGATCATCAACGTCAGCACGGCCGGCTCGCTGCGGCCGAGCCCCAACGACATCCCGTACGCGATGGCGAAGGCCGGGCTGAACGCGCTCACGCTCGGGCTCGCCGGCCTGTGGGCGCCGAAGGTCCGGGCGAACCTGGTGCTGCCCGGGGCGTTCGACACCGACATCGCGAAGCACTGGGGCGAGGAGGCGCGCCGGGCCGCCGCCGAGATGAACCCGATGAAGCGGATCGGCGCGCCGCGGGACCTGGTCGGCCTGTGCCTGTTCCTGGCCAGCGACGCGGCGAGCTACATCAATGGCGCGCAGATCCTGGCCGACGGTGGGCTTTTCCGCACCCTGTAGCGCATCCGAAGGAGGGGCCGCCGTGCCTGGCGTCCCGCGGGTCCAGCCGACAGCCGGGGACCCACTGTCGTTCGCCGCACGCCGGCGCGGGCGAGCCGTCGTCGTCCCCGCGGCATCGCCCGCCCGGGTGGGAAGGGCGTGGTGGCGATGACCGAGGTCACGCGCAGGCCCTGCCCGTTCCCGGCCAGGGCCTGGTGGGGTGAGCAGCTGGTCGCCGAGACGACGGCGGCGGTCCGGGTCGAGGCGCCCGAAGGGCCACCGCAGCTCTACTTCCCGCGCCGCGACGTCCGGTTCGACCTGTTCACGCCCGCCGGGCGGCCGGCGCAGAGCCCGGTCCTCGGCCGCGGCGAGCTGTGGAGCATCGCCGGCACCGTGCCCAAGGGGCTGACCTGGCACGACGACACCCTGGACCGCGACGCCACGGTCGACGGGGTCGCGTCGCTGTGGAGCTACACCGAGCCGGCCCCGGGCCTGGAGTGGCTGGCCGACCTGGCCGCGTTCGACCACACCCGGGTGCGGGTCGAGCTGGTCGACGCCGTCGGCGGCGACGAGGCGCGCGACATCACCACCAAGCGCTTCCCGGTCTGGGGCGACGCCACCGAGCTGATCGACATCATGAACGTCCGGCCGGCGGGAGAGCGCCGCTATCTCAGCGTCACCTCTGCCGACGCCACCCGGCCGGTCGTCGAGGCGAGCCAGATGCTAGGCCAGGCGATCGTCGCCGCCAGCCGGCACGCACCGGGCCGGCGGGTGGTCGGCGCCAACCTCGTCGCCTACCGGCCGGCCGACTCCCGCCTGCCGCTCGAGCTGGAGCTGGACGAGCTGCAGGGCGGGCGCGCGTTCGCCACCCTGCTCGTGCACGTCGGCCAGGCTGGCCGGCGCCGGGCCACGGTGCTGCTGCTGCTCGGCGTCCCGACCCCGGACGTCATCCGGCACGCGGCGCCACCGCCGCCGTGCCCGGGGCCGTACGACAGCGAGCCGTACGACATGTCGGTGACCGGCCGCGACCTGCGGGTTGCCCACGGCGCCTACACCGACGACCCGCACGCTCCGGTCGGGCCACCGGTGATCGACGCCTGGGTGCGCTTCCGCGAGGTGCCGGACGACCAGGCCCTGCACGCCGGGCTGCTGGCCCAGTTCACCGGGCACATGTCGATCGCGACGGCGCTGCGTCCGCACGAGGGGATCGGCCAGTGGGCGGCGCACCGCACGCTGTCGATGGGCATCAACGCGATCTCGATCTCGTTCCACGCGGACGTGCGCGCCGACCGGTGGATGCGCTACCACCACCACTCGACGTTCGCCGGCGACGGGATGACCCACTCCGAGTGCCGGGTCTACACCGAGGACGGCGAACTGGTCGCCTCGTTCACCGTCGAGGCGATGGTCCGCCACTTCACCCCGTCGCCCGCCACCACCGCCGAGGGCCAGGCCGTCGACCACCGAACGGCGCTGTAGCGCCCGCCGCGCCCGCCCGGCATCGCCCCGTGCCTGGCGGGCCGGGACCTGAGCGACCGCGGGCCGGGACCTGAGTCGTCCCGGGCCGGGGCCTGAGCCGTCCGGCGGCCGGCTGGCGGCGCTTCCCAGCGGGTATGCCGCTACTGCGGCGACGCCGCCGGCAACCGGCCTGGGGAGGTGGCCCGCGATGGCTGTGCTCACGACGGCGCTCGACACGCCCCTGCTCGCCAGGGCGGCCGCGGGAAGGCTGCTCGTCGGCGGCGAGTGGCGCGAGGCCAGCTCCGGCGAGCGGTTCGCGGTCGTTGACCCGGGCAACGGCGCCGTGCTCGCCGACGTCGCCGACGCCACCGTGGACGACGGCCTGGCCGCCGTCGCCGCCGCCGACGCCGCGGCCGACGCCTGGGCCGCCACCGCCCCACGCGAGCGCGGCGAGGTCCTGCGCCGCGCGTTCGACCTGATGACCGCGCACCGCGACGAGCTGGCCCGACTGATCACCCTGGAGAACGGCAAGGCGCTCACCGAGGCGCGCGCCGAGGTGGGCTACGCGGCCGAGTTCCTGCGCTGGTACTCGGAGGAGGCGGTGCGGGCGGACGGCCGGGCCACCACCTCGCCAGCCGGCGGCTCCACGATCCTCACCCGGATGGCGCCGGTGGGCCTGTCGGTCCTGGTCACGCCGTGGAACTTCCCGGCGGCGATGGCCACCCGCAAGCTCGGCCCGGCGCTCGCCGCCGGCTGCGCCACCGTGCTCAAGCCCGCCGCCGAGACCCCGCTGACCGCGCTCGCCCTGGCCGACCTGCTCACCACGGCGGGGGCGCCGCCCGGCGTGGTCAACGTCGTGCCGACCCGCGCCGCCGGGCCGGTCGTGCGCGCCATGCTCGCCGACCCGCGCGCCCGCAAGGTCTCGTTCACCGGCTCGACGCAGGTCGGCCAGCTGCTGCTGCGCCAGGCGGCCGACCGGGTGCTGCGGGTCTCGATGGAGCTCGGCGGCAACGCGCCGTTCATCGTGCTCGCCGACGCCGACCTCGACGTCGCGGTGGCCAGCGCGCTGGTCGCCAAGCTGCGCAACGGCGGCCAGTCCTGTGTCGCGGCCAACCGGTTCTACGTGCACGCCCGGGTCGCCGAGGAGTTCTGCGCGCGCATGGGCGCGGCGATGGCGCGGGTCCGCACCGGCTACGGGCTCGACGACGGCGTCGAGGTCGGCGCGATGATCAACGAACGGGCCCGGGACAAGGCCCACGGCATCGTCGTCGACGCCGTCGAGGCGGGCGCGCGGGTGGTCACCGGCGGCCGGGTGATCGGCTCCAGCGGCTTCTTCCTGGAGCCGACGCTGCTCGCGGACACCCCGCACACCGCCCGGGCGTTCCGCGAGGAGATCTTCGGCCCGGTCGCCCCGGTCGCCACGTTCACCGACCCCGACGAGGCGGTCGCGTGGGCCAACGGCACCGACGCTGGCCTCGCCGCGTTCGTGCAGTCGCGCGACCTGTCCACCGCGCTCGCGGTGGCGGACGCGCTGGAGGCGGGCATGGTCGGGATCAACCGCGGCGTCGTCTCCGACCCGGCCGCCCCGTTCGGCGGCTGGAAGCACAGCGGCCTCGGCCGCGAGGGCGGCCATGAGGGTCTGCTGGAGTACCTGGAGCCGAAGTACGTCGCCGTGAGCTGGTGACGGCGAGCGCCGAGCGTGCCCGGCGGCCCCGGCGGGACGGGCCCGCCGGGGCGCCTACCACCACCGGGCCTCAGGCACGCGGCGGCGGCGAGAGGATCCCGGCCTCGCGCAGGTAATCGACGACCCTGCGGGCGTTCTCCTCGGGCGAGACGGCGCCGGAGGCGTCGAGGCGCAGCTCCGGGTGGTACGGCGGCTCGTATGGGGAGTCGATGCCGGTGAAGTTGCGCAGCTCGCCGCGGCGGGCCTTGGCGTAGAGGCCCTTGCGGTCGCGGGCCTCGGCGACCGCGAGCGGCGTGTCCACGAACACCTCGATGAACTCGCCCACGTCGAGCAGGTCGCGGGCGAGCTGGCGCTCGGCGCGGAACGGCGAGATGAAAGAGGCGAGCACGATCAGGCCCGCGTCGACCATGAGCTTGCCGACCTCGGCGACCCGGCGGATGTTCTCCACCCGGTCGGCCTCGGTGAAGCCGAGGTCCTTGTTCAGGCCGTGCCGGACGTTGTCGCCGTCGAGCAGGTAGGTGTGGTAGCCCTCGTCGTGCAGCCGCTTCTCGACCAGGTTGGCGATCGTCGACTTGCCGGCGCCGGACAGCCCGGTGAACCAGACCAGCGCGGGCCGCTGGCCCTTCTGCCGGCCGCGGGCGGTCCTGTCGACCTCGAGGGCCTGCCAGTGGATGTTGTGCGCCCGGCGCAGCGCGAAGTGCAGCAGGCCGGCGGCCACCGTGCCGTGGCTGAACCGGTCGATGAGGATGAAGCCCCCCATGTCCCGGTTGATTGAGTACGGGTCGAACGGGATCGGGCGGACGAGGTTGATGTTGCAGATGCCGATCTCGTTGAGCTCCAGCGTCCTGGCGGCGGCCTTCTCCAGCGTGTTGACGTTGACCTTGTACTTCGGCTGGGCCACGGTGACGCCGACCGTCCGCGTACCGATCTTGAGCAGGTAGGGCCGGCCGGGCAGCATCGGCTCCTCGCCCATCCAGACCAGGTGGCACTCGAACTGGTCGGCGACGCCGGGCGGGTCGGACGCGGCGGCGATCACGTCGCCGCGGCTGATGTCGATCTCGTCGGTGAGCGTGATGGTCACCGACTGGCCGGCGACGGCCTCGTCGAGGTCGCCGTCGGCGGTGACGATCCGGGTGACCGTGCTCTCCAGGCCGCTCGGGACCACCCGGACCCGGTCGCCCGGGCGGACCGTGCCGCCGACGATCTGGCCGGAGAACCCGCGGAAGTCGAGGTTGGGCCGGTTGACCCACTGCACCGGCATCCGGAACGGGCCGTCGTGCGCGGTCTCGTCGATCTCGACGGTCTCCAGGTAGCCGACCAGCGTGGGGCCGGTGTACCAGGGGGTGTTCGGGCTGGGCTCGGTGACGTTGTCGCCGCGCAGGGCGGACAGCGGGATGCAGACGATGTCGTCGCCCCGCAGGCCGATCTGGCCGGCGAACTCGCGGTAGTCGGCCTCTATCCGGTCGAACACCTCGCGGCTGTAGTCGACCAGGTCGAGCTTGTTGACCGCGAGCACGACCTTGCGGATCCCCAGCAGCGACACCAGGTAGCTGTGCCGGCGGGTCTGGGTGAGCACGCCCTTGCGGGCGTCGACCAGGATGACGGCCAGGCTCGCGGTGGACGCGCCGGTGACCATGTTGCGGGTGTACTGCTCATGGCCCGGCGTGTCGGCGACGATGAACTTGCGCCGGTCGGTGGAGAAGAACCGGTAGGCGACGTCGATCGTGATGCCCTGCTCGCGCTCGGCGGCCAGGCCGTCGACGAGCAGCGCGAAGTCGAGCTCCCCGCCCTGGGTGCCCACCTTCTTCGAGTCGGCCTCCAGCGCGGCGAGCTGGTCGGAGAACACCAGCTTCGAGTCGTAGAGGAGCCGGCCGATCAGCGTGGACTTGCCGTCGTCGACGCTGCCGCAGGTGATGAACCGCAGCATCGACTTGTTCTCATGCCGCCGGAGGTACTCCTCGATGTCGGTGGCAACCAGCTCGTTGGCTGCGTGCGCCATCAGAAGTACCCCTCTTGCTTCTTCTTCTCCATCGACCCGGCGGAGTCGTGGTCGATGACCCGGCCCTGGCGCTCCGAGGTCGTGGTGAGCAGCATCTCCTGGATGATCTCCAGGAGCGTGGCCGCCTCGCTCTCGATGGCGCCGGTCAGCGGGTAGCAGCCCAGCGTGCGGAACCGGACCGAACGCTGCTGCGGCACCTCGCCGGGGCGCAGCCGCATCCGCTCGTCGTCCACCATGATCAGCGCGCCGTCACGCTCCACCACCGGCCGCTGCGCGGCGAAGTACAGCGGCACGATCGGGATCTGCTCCCGGTGGATGTAGAGCCAGATGTCCAGCTCGGTCCAGTTGGACAGCGGGAACACCCGGACGTTCTCCCCGGGCCGCTTGCGTGCGTTGTAGAGCCGCCACAGCTCCGGGCGCTGCGCCTTGGGGTCCCACCGGTGGGTGGCCGAGCGCAGCGAGAACACCCGCTCCTTGGCCCGGGACTTCTCCTCGTCGCGGCGCGCCCCGCCGAACGCCAGGTCGAACCCGTACTTGTCCAGTGCCTGCTTGAGCCCCTCGGTCTTCCACAGGTCGGTGTGCAGGGCCGATCCGTGGTCGAACGGGTTGATGCCGCGGTTCAGCGCCTCCGGGTTCTGGTGGATGATCAGCTCCATGCCCCGCTCCGCGACGATGGCGTCGCGGAACTCGTACATGGCGCGGAACTTCCACGTCGTGTCCACGTGCAGCAACGGGAATGGCGGCTTCGACGGGTAGAACGCCTTCATGGCGAGGTGGAGCATGACCGAGCTGTCCTTGCCCACCGAGTAGAGCATCACCGGGCGCTCGCTTTCGGCGACCGCCTCCCGGAAAATCTGGATGCTCTCCGCTTCCAGTCGCTGCAGATGGGTGAGCGAACCGGGCGCAGTCATCCGGCCCGCCCTTCTGTCAGATCGCCTAAGGTCGAACTCTCCAGCATGCCCCAGACTCCTCGCCGTCCCCGCGGGGACACCGACACTCCGCCTGACGGGACCACCGGCCTTACCACAGTCCCGTTGATGGGCCGGTGTCGTGCGTCGTGAGCGCGGTCACCATGTGGCCAGGGGCCCCGCGCCAACGGGCCTGGCCGCGTGCCCTGGCCGCGTGCCCTGGTCAGGGGCCGGTGCCGTGCTTCCTGGTGTCGTGCTCCCAGGCAGATCTTCCGCTGGCGTCGTCGCACGACGGTACCAACAGCGCGGGCACCGCGCACGAATTCTGGTGTGCGGAAGTTGCGACCGGGATCACCGCGAGCTGACATTTCCAATACTCGAAGAGCCCGTCCGAGCACGGAAGGTATACCGGCGCGGCGTGTCCCGGGCAATGGGCGCAGCGTTGTGCCGCGCGGCCGGACGCGGATGTGGCGGAAGGACTGCGACCCGGTGGCTCGACGACGGCCCGGCGCTGCCCCGGTGCGCTGGCGGCGGGCCCCTCGCCGCGCGGCCTTCGGCGGGCGTCTGGCGAGTGGCGGGCATCGGCGCCCCCGCCCCCCGGGGGGGGGGGGGGGGGGGGCCCCCCCCCCCCCCCGCCCCCCGCGCCCGCCCCC
>JADGHD010000615.1 GCA_019689615.1 Frankia sp.
GGGGGGGGGGGCCCCAACCCCCCCCCCCGGGGGGGCCGGCCGCACCCGGCCCCCCCCCCCGGGCTGGTGGGCGTCGTTGCCCTGGTCCTGGTGATGGCCGGCACGGCCGTGCTCCGTCGCGCGGCCGTGCCGACCTGGTTGCTGGGGCACCGGCGGCGCGGTGGCACGCCGCGCGGTGCCCCGGCCCGGCCCGGTCAGCTCCCCGGTCTGCTGGCCCGGCCGGGCCCGTCCCCCTGGGTTGGTCAGTCGGTGGTCATGGCCGCCTCGCGGCGGTCGGGGACGTGCTTCCCGCCCGGCTCGCGGCCGGGGGGCGCCACCAGCGGCGCACCGCGTGGGTGGCCAGTGCCCTCGTCCGCCCAGGCGGCGGTCTCGTGCCGGGGCCCCCAGGCATCGACGTCGTCGTCCAGCTCGGGAAGGTCGGGGCCAGCGCCGTCCCAGCGCAGGTCCAGCCACAGCCGGTCCTGGCGGCGCCGCTCCCGGCGCACGGCCCGCCAGCGACGCTCCACCTCGCGGACGGCGGCGGCCAGCTCGCCCGGGCGGCGTTCGTGCTCGGGGCGCAGCATCAGCTCGATCGCCGTCTCGAGCGCCTCGCTGACCCGCAGGGCGTCCTCGTCGACCCGCGCGGGCCGGTTCGGCTGGGGCAGGGTCTGCCGCAGGTAGTCCCGGGCGACCCAGTGCAGCCGGTAGGCGAGCTGGTCGACGTGGGTGCCGGTGGCCATGGCCAGCGCCGGCCAACGGTGCCCGGCTGGCCCGAGGCCCCCGTGGCGCCCCGCCGGCCGGACGGGGGAGCCGGCGCCGAGCCCGAGCGCGCCGGGCTCCGGGGACAGCAGGTCCGGGTACGGCGGCGGCAGCGCGTGCCCGGAGTCCGCGCCCCGGCGGGCGGCTGACCGGTTCGGCCGGCGGACCGCGGCCGCGTACAGGCCCGCCGGGACAGCGAGGAGAAAGGCCGACACCGCGAGCAGGACGACGGTGCTCATCGGACCGCGCCCTTGGCTAGCGGCCGGGCCAGTGCCGGGCAGCTGCTCCCGTGCAACCGCGGCGAGGGGGCCGCGGCCATCTGCCCCGACATGGCGCGATGGCTGCTGAGCATGGAATATGCCGGTGCGGCCGACCTGGGTGTCATGACGGAGCGCACCTCCTCACTCTCGCCGTCGTCAACCGGCGGAATGTCCCGGTCGTGCCTCGATGATGACCCGGTATGACTCGATCCACAAGTCCTTCGACTCGACTAATTCCTCAAGTTTCGGTTAGAGGCGAACAGATGGAATACTTGAGCCGGGCAAGCCGGTCACCCTGGCGTAACGAGGCTGTAACTGCTCGTCGACCGCTGGTCGGCGTGGGCGGCTGGCCGTGCTGGGGCTGGCACCGGCGCGTGGCCGGGCCCCCTGGGTGGCCTCGTGCCCCGGGCCGGTGTCAGCTGGTCCCGGGTGCGCTGGCCTGCGCCGCGGCGGCGGCCAGGAACACCCCGAGGGGGATCTCCACCAGCGCTTCGCCGATCCCGAGCTCGACCGCCAGGCCGTGCGCGGGGAGCAGCGTTCCCTGTACGACCACGGTGTCCCGGTCGGTCGCGTAGACCTGCGGACAGGCCGCGGAGTTGCAGGGCAGGGTGAGTCTCGTCAGGCGCATTGTGCTGGGCCTCCCTCTCGGCGCCTCGGCGGAGTCAGCCGGACGTCCCGGGCCTCGCTCGGCATACGGCCCAGGGTCGCCGGGCCGCATTCGTGAACTGGTCTCATTGGAGCACGCGCCGGAGATCACCGATGCCCCTTCGGGTGGGCACGGGCGGATGGCCCGCTTCGCCAGGTCCGCGGCCGGTCCCAAGGCCGTGGCGACGAGCGCCCACGGGTTGGGCCAGCGGTGACGGGCGGCGCCAGGGGTGCCCGGCGGCCGAAACGCGAGCTGCTCGGTCGGGGTGGCGTGGCCCGGGTAGGGGACTAGTATTCGCGCAGACGCTGTGGCGTGAGGCCGGAGCCTCGCAGTGCTAGCCCCGCGGTGAAAATTCCAATATCAACATTCCAACTCGGGCGCCCGTTATGTGATCATCCAGGGTGTCGCGCGTTGGCCGGATAGGGAAGTGTGGAGCGATGGAGCTCGTTCAGCTTGCGAAAGTGGAGTGCAACACCCACGCGTGCCCGGCGGTCTACGCGGCGCCCGACGGGTCACTCGTGGTGCAGGGATATGTGATGCCGGTGCAGCGCCCAAGCGCGGATGTCCCCGAGGGGGAAGCGCAGGTGCGGATCCCGCGGGAGCTGCTGCTGGAGGCCGCTCGCGAACTCGTGGGACGCTCCTGAGCGGTCGGTGGACGGCCGACGGGGCGACGCTCCGACCGGCGCGCGAAGCCGCGGCGAGGAGGTGGCGATGGACGGTGCGGAGACTACCCGCGCAGATCCGCCGCCGGACAACGGCGTGACCGCGGCGCAGCTGGGCTCACGGCTGGGCGCGCTGCGCCGCAGCCGTGGCATGACCGGGGAGAAGCTGGCCGGCCTCGTCCATGTCAGCCAGGGCAAGATCTCCAAGATCGAACGTGGCGTCCTGCGGCCGAGCCCGGGGGACGTGGAGCGGATCGCGGTGGCGCTCGGCGCCTCCGACGAACTGGTGGCCTCCCTGGTGCGGGAGGCGGAGCAGATCCAGCCCCGCGGGGGCGGCGGGCGCCGCCGCGCGCAGCCGTCCCCGCAGGGCCCGCTCCTGCAGCAGGACTACTACCTCGCGGAGGGGCGCGCGACCCTGATCCGCAGCTTCGAGCCCGTGGGCGTGCCTGGCCTGCTGCAGATCAGCGAGTACACCCGGCGGATGCTGAACGCCTACTACGCGGTGACCGGCGACGACCCCCGGGCGCACTGGAAGGACACCGCCGAGATGGTGTCCCTGCGCACCCAGCGGCAGGAGCGCCTGTACGACACGTCCAAGACGTTCGTGTTCGTGATGATGGAGGCGGTGCTGGCCAACCGGTTCGCCTCGCCCGGCTACATGCTGGCCCAGGTGGACCGGATCGAGCAGGCCTCCGCGCTGCCCAACGTGACCATCCACATCGTCTCGATGGACACCGAGCTGCGCTACCTGCCGCCGCACGGGTTCGTGCTGTTCGACCACGACGTGGTGTTCACCGAGTCGATCGACGCGATGGTCCACTACGACCGGCGCAGCGTCGACTTCTACACCCGCTTCTTCGAGTCCTACCTGGAGATCGCCGAGGTCGACATCGGCCCGATCCTGGAGAAGTACAAGGCGATCTACGCGGGTCTGGCCATGCCGCGCGGCGACGATGCCCCCCC
>JADGHD010000616.1 GCA_019689615.1 Frankia sp.
AGGGCCGGCTCGGACGCCGTTGCTCCCGAAGTCCGCTGGTCGGCGCCAGCCCGGCGCGGGACCGTGAACGCGATGACTGCCGCCGCGACCAGGAGCGCGGCGCTGAGGGTCAGACCCAGCGCGTATCCGTCGTTGAGCGCCGCGGGAGTGACGGCATCGCCGGTGCGGTGCTGGGCCGCGGTGCCGAGGGCGGCCAGGCCGAGCGAGGCGCCGATCTGACGAGTGCTGTTGAGCAGCCCCGACGCGGTGCCGGCCTCGTGGGCGGCGACGCCGACCGTCGCGGTGGAGACGACCGGCCCGAGGCAGATCCCGAAGCCAATGCTCGCGACGATCGAGGGGCCAAGAACGTCCTCGAGGAACCTGCCATCCGAACTGATCGAGCCGAACCAGGCGAAACCGGCCGCGGCCAGCAGCGCGCCGATGCCCATCAGAACAGGCGGAGCGAGGCGGGAACCGAGCCTGATGGCGAGCGCCGCGCCGACGACGACGCCGACCGCGAATGGCATGACCTGGAGTCCGGTCAGCGCCGGGCCGTGTCCCAGCACCCGCTGCAGGTAGAGGGACACGAAGTAGAAGGCCGAGGCCATGGCGGCGCCGACCAGCAGCATGTACGCGTTGGCGCCCGCCACCGAACGGTTGGTGAGCAGCCCCAGCCGAAGCAGCGGCTCACGGCTGGTGGCTCGCTCGACGCCGATGAACGCGGCCAGCAGGACGGCGGCGGCCGCCAGGATCGCGATGGTCGACGGTGCGCCCCACGAGGCGTGGTCGGTGCGGACGACACCGAACACCAGCAGCATCAGGCCCGCCGTCGCAAGGGCAGCGCCAAGGACGTCCGGACGGCCGGCGCGCGCCAGGGACGGACCGGCGGCCACGCCGCGCCAGACCATGGCCAGCGCGCCGACAGCCATCGGCACGCTCACGAACATCACCCAACGCCAGCTGACGTACTCGGTGAGCAGGCCGCCGAGCAGAACGCCGAGCGCGCCGCCGGCCGCGTTCATCGCGCTCCAGATCCCGAAGGCCCGCGCACGGGCCCGGCCACCGGGGAAGGTCGAGGTCAGCACCGCCAGGGCTGCCGGCGCCAGCGCGGCAGCCCCGATGCCCTGCGCGGCGCGCGCTGCGATCAGGTGGCCGGGTTCCTGCGCGAAGCCACCGACGAGTGAGGCGAGGGCGAAGAAGCCGAGTCCGAGCAGCAGGACCCGTTTGCGGCCGTACCGGTCCGCTGCTTTGCCGCCCAGCAGGAGCAGGCCGCCAAAGGTGAGCGCATACGCGTGGATCACCCAGGTCAGGCCGGCCGCGCTGAAGCCAAGTCCGGCGGCGATCTCCGGCAGTCCGACGTTCACGACCGACAGGTCGACGGAGATCATGAACTGCACGACGGCGACGGCGGCGAGGGTGAGCCCCGGGGATGTCCGGGCCGGTGGCCCGGCGGTGGCGGTGGCCGTGGAGAGTGCCATGCCGCGTTCTCCTTGCTCCTTGTCATCGGGCGTCCGGGTTCGGGCGTCCCTGTGTCGTCGGGCGTCCTGGTCGTCGCGCGGAGCCGCCTGTGCGACGCCGAATCCGCGCCGCCCGGGGTGGATCACGATGCACGACGGGAACGCGACGATCGTGCGGGCGGCGGCGCTCGCGGTCGTCCCACCGGCGATGACTCTTCGGGGTGGCCCGCGCGCGGCAGCCGAGCAGCAACAGGAGCGGCGGCCGGTCGGCCGGAATACTCCCGGCGCAGTAGTCGGGATCTGCTTCCGCGGACGGACGCCCGGCCGTCATCGGGCTTCTAGGCTCGGTACATGCGAACCGACCAGGTCTGGCGCCGTCTCTTCGTGACCGGCTGGTTGGTGTCCGCCGGGGTCACTGGCCTCGCCGTGCGCCAGTGGCAGGGCCGCCTGCGGGAGGCCGAGGCGAGGGCGGAGGAAGCCGAGCGCACCCGGGAGGAGGCCGCGCGGCGCCGGGCCATGGAGGAACGCCTCCGGATCGCCCGTGACCTGCACGATTCGCTGACTCACAGCATCTCGGTGATCACGCTGCAGGCGGCCGTCGCGATCCACCTCGCCGAGAAGCGGGGCGAGGAGGTCCCGGCGGCGCTTGAGGCCATCCGGGAGGCGAGCACCGAGGCGACCCGGGAGCTGCGGCGCACACTGAGCGTCCTGCGGGACAACGAGGACTTCGCGAAGGATGACGGCCTCGAGCGGCTGCCGGTGCTCATCGAGCGGGCCGAGGGCTCGGGGGTGGCGGTGAAGCTCGTCGTGACCGGTCAGGAGCGGCCGCTGCCCGAAGCGGTCAGCAACACGGCCTACCGGCTGGTACAGGAGGCGCTGACGAACGTCCGCCGGCACGCCGGTCCGGTCGCGACCACCATCACGCTCGACTACCGGCCCGCGAGCCTGGTCGTACGCGTCGAGGACGAGGGGCCGCGGCTACGCCGGCCGTGGGCACCCGGTCACGGACTTACCGGGATGCGGGAGCGCGTCGAAGCGCTGGGAGGAGAGCTGCACACCGGGCCGCGGCCCGAGGGCGGCTTCACGGTCCATGCCGAGCTGCCGCTCCCTGTCAGCGCGGACCTGGACGATCTGGCCGACCGCGCGGGACAAGCGCAACCATGATCAGAGTTGTCGTCGTCGACGACCAGGCGCTGATCCGCAGCGGGATCACGGCCCTGCTCAGCTCCGAACCCGACATCGAGATCGTCGCCGAGGGCGCCAATGGCCAGGAAGGCTACGAGCTGGCGCGCCGCCACCAGCCGGACATCGTCCTGATGGACATCCAGATGCCGGTCCTCGACGGCGTGCGGGCAACCCGCCTGATCGCGGGCGACGACGCGCTCCAGGACGTCCACGTCGTCATCCTCACGAACTACGCCGACGACGAGTACGTCTTCGACGCGCTGCGCGTCGGCGCCAGCGGCTTCCTGCTCAAGGACACCAATCCCGGCGACCTCGTGCGCGCCCTGCGGGTTGTCGTCCAGGGCGACGCGCTCCTGTCACCTGCCGTCACTCGCCGGCTAATCCGGGAGTACGTCTCCCGTCCGCCCGCCCTGGCCGACAGCCAGTCGCTCGACGTGCTGACCCCGCGGGAGCTCGAAGTCGTCGCCCTCGTCGCCCACGGCCTCAGCAACGAAGAGATCGCCGAGCGAATGACCATCAGCCCGGCCACAGCCAAGACCCACGTCAGCCGCGCCATGACCAAGCTCCACGCCCGCGACCGCGCCCAACTCGTCGTCATCGCCTACCAGTCCGGCCTCGTGTCGGCAGCTCGCTGATGCCGACGGC
>JADGHD010000617.1 GCA_019689615.1 Frankia sp.
GGCCGGGCCCGGCCCCACCGCGCTGATCCCCAGCCCGGCGAGCGCCGCGGCCGGCGGCGTGGGCGGGACGACCGGCAGCACCGAGCCGGTCGGCCGGCTCGGGCGGCGAGCCGGCGGTGGCCAGGCAGCCGCCGGCCAGCGCGGGCGCCGCCGGCTGAGCCTGCCGGTGCTCATCGCGCTGCTGCTGCTCACGATCGTCGCGGTGGCGCTGGTCACCCGTTCGCTCGCGGGCTCGGACGGCTCGCAGGACCAGGGGGCGGCGGCCTGGGTCACGCAGGCGGTGTCGACCGCGCCCGGCGGGGATGGGATCGTCGTCGACGACGGCGAAGGCGAGCGCGGGTGACTGACGTGACGGAAATCTACGGGACGCAACCCCGTCTGGTCGGGGACCGGTACGAGCTCGGCTCGGCCATCGGCTTCGGTGGCATGGCCGAGGTGTACCGGGGCCGCGACGTGCGGCTTGGCCGGGAGGTGGCCGTCAAGGTCCTGCGCTCCGACCTGGCCAGGGACCCGAACTTCCTCAAGCGCTTCCAGCGCGAGGCGCAGTCGGCGGCCGGGCTGAACCACCCGGCGATCGTCGCCGTGTACGACACCGGCGAGGACGTCATCAACGGCGTCCGGCTGCCGTACATCGTCATGGAGTTCGTCGAGGGCCGGACGCTGCGCGAGGTGCTGCAGCGGGAGGGCCGGTTCTCCGAACGCCGGGCGATGGAGATCGTCTCCGACATCTGCTCCGCGCTGGACTACAGCCACCGGCTGGGCATCATCCACCGCGACATCAAGCCGGCGAACGTCATGCTGAGCCCGGACGGCTCGGTCAAGGTGATGGACTTCGGCATCGCCAAGGCCAACAACGCGACGTCGTCGACGATGACCGCGACCTCGGCGGTCATCGGCACCGCCCAGTACCTCTCCCCCGAGCAGGCGCGCGGCCTGCGGGTGGACGCCCGCAGCGACGTCTACTCGACCGGGGTGCTGCTCTACGAGCTGCTCACCGGCGAGCCGCCGTTTCGCGGGGACAACCCGGTGGCCGTCGCCTACCAGCACGTCCGGGAGCTGCCCGAGCCACCGTCGCGGCACGAGCCGTCGCTGTCGCCGAACGCCGACGCGATAACGCTCAAGGCGCTGGAGAAGGACCCGAACGACCGGTACGCCACCGCCAACGAGATGCGCGAGGACCTGGAGCGCGCGCTCGCCGGCCGCCGCGTGCTGGCCCGGCCGACCCGGTCGGTTGGCGGTCCCGTGGCCGCCGGGGCCGGCGGCACAGCGCTCACCCAGGTGGCCCCCGGCGGCTACCGGGACGACTTCAACGACGGCTACGACGCCACCGGGCCCTACCAGCAGACCGCCTACCAGGAGCCCGGCTACGGCGGCTACGGCGACCCGTACTACGACGACCCGCGGGCCACCAGGACCACCGGCTACGACCGGTACGACGACTACCTGGACCCCGCGGACGACGACCCGTACGGCGCCGGCGCCCCCGGTGGCCCCCCGCCGGGCCAGCCACAGCGCACCGGGTCGGCGGCGTGGAAGTGGGTGCTCGGCGTGCTCGCCGTCGTGCTCACGTTCGTCGTCGTCTCGCTGGTCGCCTCCTCGCTGCTCAACTCCGGCGACGGCGGGGACGGGGGCGGCGGCGGCGAGGTGACGCAGATCACGATCCCGCCGGTGGTCGGCCAGCCGGTGACCACGGCGGAGGCCCGGCTGCGCTCCGAGGGCTTCACCGGCGAGATCAAGAAGGTGGCCGAGGAGTCGCTCGAGCCGGAGAACGAGGTCCTGCGGATCGAGCCGGCGGAGGGCCAGACGGTCGCCGCCGACACCGTGATCACGCTGACCTACGCGTCGCCGCCGGGCAACGTCCCCATCCCGCAGGACCTGGTCGGCAAGCCGCAGGACGCCGCGCGCACCCAGCTGGAGAGCCTCGGCTTCCAGGTCGACGTGCAGACCTACACCGAGCCGACCAACGTCCAGCCCGGCCGGGTGGCGCAGTCCGACCCGGCACCGGGCGCGGCCGCGCCGCGGGGCAGCACGGTCAAGATCTACGTGGTCAGCAACACGGTCACCGCCACCGACCAGACCGGCCGGCCGGTCGACGCCGCCCGTAGTGCCCTGGAACGGCTCGGCCTGCGGGTCCAGATCCAGGAGCAGCTGCGGCTCGACCAGCCGGACGGCACGGTCATCGACCAGGACCCGAAGGACGAGACCGTCGAGCGCGGCACGACCGTGACGCTGGTCGTCGCGAGGTCGCTCATGCAGACACCATCGACCAGCACGAGCCCCAGCCCGACCGCGACGCAGTCGCAGACGCCCTCGCTGCCGACGCTGCCCACCGGCGGCGGCGGTGGCGGCGGCACCGGAGGCGGTGGCGGCGGCGGTGGCACCGGCGGTGGTGGCGACGGCGGGGAAGATGGCGAGTAGGCCGGGAAGGGAGAGCGGCGTGCGCGTCCTCGTCGTCGACAACTACGACTCGTTCGTGTTCAACCTGGTCCAGTACCTGGGCCAGCTCGAGGTCAGCTGCGTGGTGCGCCGCAACGACGAGGTGAGCACGGACGAGCTCGACCGGCTCGGCGTCGACGGGGTGCTGCTGTCGCCCGGCCCCGGCACGCCGGAGGCCGCCGGCGTGAGCATCCCGATGGTCCGGGCGTGCGCCGAGCGGCGGCTGCCGCTGCTCGGCGTGTGCCTGGGCCACCAGGCGCTGGGCGTCGCGTTCGGCGCGACCGTCGACCGGGCGCCCGAGCTGCTGCACGGCAAGACCTCGCTGGTGCACCACAACGGGGCCGGCGTGCTGGCCGACCTGCCGTCGCCGTTCGTCGCCACCCGTTACCACTCGCTCGCGGTCGAGGAGTCCACCCTGCCGCCCGAGATCGAGGTGACCGGGCGGACCGAGAGCGGCGTCGTGATGGCCATGCGGCACCGGGAGCTGCCGCTGGAGGGGGTGCAGTTTCACCCCGAGTCCGTGCTCACCCAGGGCGGCCACCTGATGCTCGCCCACTGGCTGCAGACCTGCGGCGACGGTGGCGCGGCCCGCCGGCTCGCCCCCGCCCTGGCTGACGAGGTCGAGTCGCTGCGCCAGGCGGCCTTCGTCTGACGCCCGCCGCGGCCGTTCCCGCGCCGGGCCGGCCAGCGCGGCCGCGAGCCGTCCTGGCGGCCGGCCAGATCAGCCGGCCGCGCCGGTGGGGGCGCCGGGCGGCGGGGGGGCCGGCCGCGGGGGGGCGGGGTGGGGGGCGCCCGGGGGGGGCGGTGTCGTATAAACA
>JADGHD010000618.1 GCA_019689615.1 Frankia sp.
GGGTGCCTGCGGGCCGGTGGGCCGGGCGGAGGTGCTGGCTGGCGGGGGCGCGGTCGTGGGCTTCGGCAGGCGGGCGTAGGTGGGGCTCGGTGCCAGCGGGACCGTTGGGCCCACGGTCGACAGGGCCTGGTTGACGGGTGGCGGGAGCGGCAGGTCGGTGGCGACGGCTGGGGGCAGGCTGGCCGTCGTCGGGTGGACGGTGGCGGTCGGCCGGAGGGGGGCCAGCGCCACCGGCTCAGCCCGGCTGTCGCTGCCGCCCGGGGTGAACGCGAGCAGCGCGCCGGCGCCCGCGACCAGCACGAGCACGGCGGCGGCGAGCGCGATCACTGTCCGGCCCGACGGCGAGGAGGCGAACCGGCGCACCCGCAGCGTCCGCAGCCAGGCCGCGAACCCGGGCCGTGGCAGCGCGCCGGCTTCCTCGATCGGGATGAGCAGCCGGGCCGTCTGGTAGTTGATGTCGCCGATGACCGCGCCCGCTGGATCGGCATGCCCGGCGCCGGCCGTCAGCGGGGCCTCGGTGGCCGTGGCCGCGGCGGCAGCGAGCTGCTCCTCGGCGGCCGGGGATGGCTGGTCGGTGCCGTCAGCTCCGGGCAGCGGCCTGGTATCGGGCACCGGCCCGACGACGGGCGCTGGCAGGCTCAGCGTGCCGTCGGGGTCCTCGGGGCCGCCATCCGCCTCGGCCTGGTCGGCGGCCTCGCTGTCGGGCTCCGGGTCGCTGGCCGGCGGATCCGCCTTGACCAGCGAGACGACGGCCGGGGCCGGCTGGTCCTCCTGGGGCGCTGCCTCCGGTTCGGGCTCCACGACGAGGTGCGGCTGCGTCGCCGGCTCGGGGTCCGGCTCCGCTGCCTCCGACGCCGCGCACTGGGGCGCCGGTGCGGCGTCCGCCGGGTCGGGGCCGTCCGGGGCAGCCGGCGACGAGTCGGGGTTGGGGACAGCGAGATCGCCATCCGCGACCACATCGTCAGAGGTTTGACTGTTCCGGCTGCCGTTGTCCTCGGTCGCGGGCGTCGGGGCGGGGTCCGGCTGCTCGGGCGCGGTCTGCTCGGCATGGCTGACCGGACTCCCTTCGGCCTGCCCAGCCTGCTCGGACGGCGGCGGCACGGTGGCCCCATCGGTGGTGTCCGCCTCCGGCTCCCCACTGCCGGTTTCCAAGCCCCCCTTGCCGAAATCGCTCATGTTGCCGTGCCCCTGTCGCCCACACGTCGCGCGGACCGGCGCCCGGCCCGCGACGTCTCGCCGGCACCTGGCCGCCAGCTGCCAGGTCCTACGCTCCCACAGCGCGGATCCGGCCCGTGCGGGCCGGCTCAAACCGCCTGTTTGGGAACAACAGCTATCAAATCGATCGGTCAGCAGTCGCCCTGGCGCCCGACCTCCGGGTAGCTGGTGCCCGGTGCCTTCTTGGCGCATCCGCCGCCCGCGCGCCTGGCCGGGCCGCCGCCGTCCGAGGGTCAGCCGGCACCGGCGCCGAAGACGTCCCTCAGGTCGGGGAGCTCGATCTCCACCGGACCGGGCCACCACGGGTTCGAGGCCGGCGAGGAAGCCGCGCCGGCTGGCGCGCCGCGCGCCGACGAGACGACAGGCGGCGCGGCCGGGCTCGGTAGCGGGGTCACTGACGACGGTGGCTGCACGCGGTTGACGGGCAGGCCCGCCGTGGTCGGGCTGGTGGCGCTGGCGGACGCGTCCGGTGGCGCGGTGCTGGTGGTGGCCGCCGGCGCGGCCGAGGCGCTCGTGGCCGCGGTCGGGTCCACGCGCGGGTCCGCCCGGACGAACAGCACGCCGGCGAGCACGACCATCATCGCGGTGAGCAGGAAGCCAGCGGCCACCCCGACGGGCATCCGCCCGCCAGGCGCGGCTGGCGGGCGCGGGCGCGGCGTCCCGGATGCCGGCCCCACCGTCGGCGACGGTCCCTGCCGCGTCGGGGGTGCCGGTGCCGGCGGCGCAACCGGCGCCGATCGTGGCCGCCAGGCGTACCGCTGCCGGTCCCGCGGGGCGGCCGGCGCCCGCGGAGGCCCGCTGGCCGGTCTCACTGGCGCAGGCCGGCCGCGGAGACCGGCAGCCGCGGCAGCGTCGGGTCGAGGTAGCGCAGCCGCTCGCGCACGTTCACGGCGAGGTCGCGGAACTCCTGGTAGCACTTGCGGACGTAGCTCTGCGCGCTGCCGAGCGCGCCGTCGCCGGCCCGCAGCTCGAACATCGGCTTGCGGGCGTCCTGGGCGAGCGGCATCAGGGTCTGGTAGTAGGGCAGGTTCGCGATCTCGAACGACTTGTCGTACGGGTCGGTGCGCGGCTGGCCGAGCACGGCGGCCGCGAACACCTCGGGAATGCGGTCCAGCCAGCGCTCGTAGGCCTTCGGCGGCCGGTCGACGCGGGCGGGCGGCTGCATGATGACGTAGCCGATCGGCATCATCAGCGCCCGCGGCGCGACGATCCGTTCCGGGACCTTCGGCAGCACCATGCCCTGCCAGGTCGTCCGCCAGTCCCGCAGCGTCGGGCCGAGGTTGCGCAGGCCGCGCAGCGAGAACAGGTCCGCGGCGAGCGGCACCAGCACGGTGTCGGCGGACAGCAGCGCCGCGCGGTTGATCGCGCCGAGGTTCGGCCCGACGTCGATGAGCACGATCTCGGCGCGGACCGCACGGCCGCCGTGGTCGACGACCCGGTGCAGGGCGGTGGTGGTGCGCAGGGCCGCGACGTCGCGGCCCAGGAAGCTGTTCGGCCAGGCGGCCGACAGCTTGTCCTCGAACACGCTCAGGGCCACGTCCCCGGGCAGCAGCCACAGCTTGTCGTCGACGGGGACCGGCTCGCAGAGCGCGACGTCACCGACGCCTTCCATGATCGGCTCGATCGCGGTGGCGACGGTGCCGGTATCCGAGGTGATCCGGGAGCGGCGGGTGCTGCCGAGCAGGTCGACGTGTCGCGGCGCCGAGGAGGCTGTGGCGCTCGGTTCCCCCCACAGCGTGGCCAGCTCGTCCTCGTCGAGGAACTGCGCGGTCAGGTTGGCCTGCGGGTCGAGGTCGACGGCGAGGACCCGGTGGCCCTGCCGGGCCAGCATGTGCGCCAGATGAAAGGTGAGGGTCGTCTTGCCGACGCCGCCCTTGTTGTTGAACAGCGCCATAGTGATCAACGCTGGCCCCCTCGCGCCGCCAACCGTGCCGCCAGGCCGGCTCCGCCCACCGGGCCCGCCCCTCGGACGAACCCGCATCGTCCACCGACGGTCACCAACCCAGCCGATGTCTCCTCTGTCCGCGGGACCGCCGC
>JADGHD010000619.1 GCA_019689615.1 Frankia sp.
CAGCTTCATCCTTCTGCTGCGACAGAATGACGGTGGCGGTCTTTCACCTCCACTCGGGATGTGGGCGCCTCGTGGCGCACGTTCTCCAGCTCCGACAGCTTCGGGCCGGTCATGGGTGCGGCGCCGGCCGGGTCGAGGCCGGCGCGGGCGGCGTGGGCGTTGATGTGGCCCGCGGCCTGCGTCTGGGTCCAGCCGCGGGCGTGGCGGTGGGCGGCGCGGGGACGGTAGCCGTAGCGGCGGGCGAACTCGATCGCGATCTCGTCGTGGGACATGCCGACCGCGCGCATCCGCGCCCGCAGCTCGTCCTGCTCCGCTCGCTGGCTCGCCCTGCTCATGCCGAATCTCCTTCGGGACCTGTCCGTGGATCGGCGTCGGTCCGCCCGTCGGGAGCAGGCAGATCACCGGCCACGGTAACGGGCCCATCACCGCCGGGCCAGGGCCGAGCGCTGCGCCCGCGCCGCGGCGACAATCGCTTGCGCTGGTCTCGGAGGATGCCTCGCAACGCTCGACGCGCCAGCCCTCGCTTCTGCCCGCGACGTGCACCCCGAAGCCAGTGATCACTCCCGCCGTCGGCGGTGCTGCCCGCACCTGCTGGCAGACAGACCACCTGTGATGATGCTTGGCGTGGTGGGGTGTGTCATTCCCTGCTGGCCGAACGTTTTCTTCGCAGCGTCGTAGCCCGGCTGAGCTGCGGAAACGGCGTGCAGACGTGCGATCTGTCCGGCGTTGGACGGTCCATCCGTTCACACTGACCAGACCGCTTCGAGCTCGAGGATGGCCTGTTGGGCGGCGTGGGCGAGCAACGCCTGGTGCGGGCTGGTAGCCCGCTGCGAATCCAGTGAAAGATCACGCGGCAGGCCAGAGTCTCGCGCAGGCTGCGGCAACGCGCGCCGACGCGGTGGAGGTCGGCGAGCCCGTGGCCCGCGGCGGTGAATGTGGCTGCTCGGCGCATGGCGTCCGCTTCCGCCGGATCGTCAAGCGCCAGAGCCGCCGTGAGGATGTGGATCGCCACGTTCGTCGGGCCGAACGCTGACCACAACCGGTTGTCGTCCTGGCCAAGCACGCCGGCCTGCTCGGCCGCGGCGGCAAGCCGGCGGCGGGCGGCAGCCCGCTCCCCCTGGCGGACCGACGTCATTGCCGCGAGCAGGAGAAGCGCGCCCCGCGCGGAAAGGACGTCGGGATGGTCCCGGTTGCCCGGCTTGCGGTTCAGGGCATCGAGTGCGCTGACCGTGACCCGTTCGGCGTCGTCCAGCCGTCCCGTGTCGTGGAAGACGCAAGCGATCTGCCTACGAACGGTCGCCAGCAGCTCCGGAGCGTCGGCGGCGAGCGCCGCGTGCTGCCCCCGGTCTGCCGCAAGCCACGCCAGATCGTGATCACCGGTCTTGGTGGCGAGCTTGGCGGCAGCGAGGTACGCAACGGCCTGAGCCCGCCGGACCAGACGGTGGTTCACACCAGCCGGCGGATCGGTCACGAGCATCTCGATGCCCCGCACCACCGTGGAAAAAGCCGTGCCGCGCCGGCGTAGTCGGCTCGCTGGTACCGGCCGTGGCACTCCCGCGCGCGAGCCTCAAGGTCGGTGACGCCGCCTGATGGGGCCAGGTCGGAGTCGGCGGACCACTCCGCCGGCACCGTGACGGCTTCGCGCAGGTCAGCGAGAAGATCGTCCGCGGTTGGGAACGCGGTCGGCCGGACGCTCACGGACGGAGGTGGCACAGTCGGTTGTCGGGGCAGCACCGCGGCGACCCCCAGAGCCGACGCCGCGAGCAGGAACTGCTGCCGACTTGGCGCCTCCGTCCTCGGCGTGACCGGCCGACGTCGGAGGCGAGCAGGGCCGCCTGGTTGAACACGGCGGAGGCGGTGGCCCGGCTCCCCGTCTGCTGCGCCGTGTCGGCGAGGGCGCACAGCTCGCCGACACGGGCATCGAGCGCGGAGCAGGCGGGCCGCGGGCGTGGCACCAGGGGGAAGCGGCGCACCGTCGCGCCCACGGGGTCCATGGCTACTCCCAGATGACGGCGATGGGGTGCGTCGGGCGGTCGAGGACGAACCGGCCGGCCGCGGGGTCGGCTTCCGGTGGTGTGTCGGGGATCTCGAAGCGGACCGTGCGGGGCCGGTAGATCTTGTCCCAGGTGCGGATCTCCTCGGCGACCTGCCGGGCCAGCGGTGCGCCGCCGGGTCCGTGGCCGCGGACGCCGACCTCGAACAGCCGACCGCCCTCGGGGGTTGGCGGGGCGGGGCGGATGACGAGGTAGGCCAGGTCGGCGTCGCGGGTGGTGGCCATCGAGCCCCACGGGTACATCGGCGCGACCTGGCCCCGGTTGACGGCGCGGGGGTCGACGTTCATTCGCAGGAGGGCGTTGCCGAGGGTGAGGCACAGCCACAGGTCCATCCACTCCAGGGACACCTCCGGCGGGAAGAACACCCCCGTCCACTCCTCGTGGTGCCCGGTGTCCAGCACGCCGGCCAGGGCGGCGCCGTCGACGGTCTGGTCCTTGTGGACCTGCAAGGTCACGTCCTTCTCGGCGGTGAGCGGGACGATGCGGCGCGCGTCGTCACCGAGGCCGCGCAGCGGCATGAAGACGGTCTGGCTGCTGTCGAGGCTGTGCCAGCCGTCCGCGGCGCGGTGGAAGACGATGCTGCGGGAGTTCGTGCCGCGCAGCCGCAGCGGCACGATGAGCCGACCGCCGGGGGCGAGCTGATCCAGCCAGGCGGTGGGCGTCTCGAAGGCGCCGACGGTCGCGATGATCCGGTCATAGGGGCCGGCGGCCGGATACCCGAGCGCGCCGTCACCGAGGACGACCTCCACCCCGGTGACGCCGGCGGCGGCAAGGTGCGCACGGGCGCCGTCGACAAGGTCGAGGTCGACGTCGATGGTGGTTGACCCGGCCCGCCTCGCCGACAATCGCACCGATGAGCGCCGCGTTGTAGCCGGTACCCGCCCCGATCTCCAGAACCCGGTCGCCCGGACGGGCGTCGAGCTGGTGGAGCATCATGGCCACGGTCGCGGGCTGGGACGCCGCGCTGATCGACACCCCCGCCGCGTCGTGCTTGGTGTAGACCGCGTCGTTGGCGTAGGCCCGCTCCACCGGCACCCCGGGCAGGAACAGATGCCGCGGAACCTCACGGAACGCGGCCTCGACGGCAACGTCCCGGATCACGTCGAGCTGGACCAGGCGGTCCGTGAGCTCCTCACGCAGCCGGTCCGCCGAAGCCGCAGAACTGTCACTAGTCGTAGTCACCTCGTTG
>JADGHD010000620.1 GCA_019689615.1 Frankia sp.
GTCGCCGATCCCGCGCGGCCAGTGCACGATCATCGGGACCCGGGTGCCGCCGAGCCAGGTGTAGCGCTTCCACAGCCGGAACGGCGTGTTGCCGGCCCAGGCCCAGCCCCAGGAGTAGTGCGGGTAGCCGGTGATGCCGCCCCAGTCGTCGAGCCGCTCCAGGTTCTCGTCGAGGTTGTCGGGGAGGCGGTGGGTGAACCGGTGCTCGTTCGCCGTGCCGGCGACACCGCCCTCGGCGCTCGCGCCGTTGTCGGACATCACGAACAGCAGCGTGTTGTCGAGCAGGCCGAGCCGCTCCAGGGTGCCGATGAGCCGGCCGATCTGGGCGTCGGTGTGGCTGAGGAAGCCGGCGTACACCTCGTGCATCCGGGCGAAGAGCCGCCTCTCCTTGTCCGACAGGTCGTCCCAGGCGGGGACCCAGGAGGGCCGGGGGGTCAGCGTGGTGCCCGGTGGCACGACGCCGCTGGCGAGCTGGCGGGCGAACACGGCGTCGCGCCAGCGGTCCCAGCCCACGTCGTAGTGGCCGGCGTACCGGTCGGCCCAGGACTTCTCGACGTGGTGCGGGGAGTGCATGGCGCCGGTGGCGAAGTAGAGGAAGAACGGCTTGCCCGGCGCGGACTCCTGCTGGTTGACCACCATCCTGATGGCCTCGTCGGCGAGGTCCTCGGTCAGGTGGTAGCCGTCCTCGGGCCGGCCCGGCGCCTCGACGTAGCTGTTGTCACGGACCAGCTCGGGCGCCCAGTGGTTGGCGTCGCCGCGCAGGAAGCCGTAGTAGCGCTCGAACCCGAGCCCCAGCGGCCAGCGGTCGAACGGGCCGGCCGGGGTGCGCTCCCAGCGGGGGAGCAGGTGCCACTTGCCGACGGCCATCGTGTTGTAGCCGTTGTCTCGCAGCAGCCGGGGCAGCGCCGCCGCCGAGCGCGGGATCCGGGCGGTGTAGCCGGGCGCGTTGGTCGGCAGGTCGGCGAGGAAGCCCATCCCGACCGCGTGGTGGTTGCGCCCGGTCAGCAGCGACGCGCGGGTCGGCGAGCACAGCGCCGTCACGTGGTAGCGGTTGTAGCGCAGCCCGCCCGCGGCCAGCCGGTCGACGGCCGGGGTCGCGATGTCCGACCCGAAGCACCCGAACTGCGCGAAGCCGAGATCGTCCAGCAGGATCACGACGACGTTGGGTGCTCCGTCCGGCGCGCGCCGCACAGCGGTCATCAGGCCTCCCGTGAGGTGGATGGCGGGGTTATGGGTCGGGCTGCCGGTCGTCCGGCCGGGGCCGGGCCCGTGTCATGCCCTTAGGCGAGGCAGCCAAGCACAGGCCGGGCGTGCGCCCGGCACCGGGCCCGGGAACGGGCGTGGCGCGCGGCCACGCGCCGTGGTGGCGCGACGGCGACGTGTATCGCCCGACAAGCATCACAGGCCCGATTTCAGTCACCTGTCTGACGTAGGCGACCATAGAGAAGTTCCCAGGCCGACGCAATCCGGCGCACTCCGGACACCGACGGCGCCGGCCGGGCCTACCGCCCCGCGAATCCCTCGACCCCCCCATCGATGAAAGGGAAGCCGAACCTGATGTCTCGACTGTCTCGCGCACGACCCGGCCGCGTCGGCGTGCGCCGTGGGCTGGTGTCCCTCGCCGTGGCCGCGATGCTGGCGACGGTGGCCGCCTGCGGCGGGGGTGACGACGAAGGCGGCGCGAGCCCGGCGCCGAGGCCGGAGGTGACCGGCCCGCCGCAGCGGGGCGGCTCGGCTGTCATCATCCAGCAGGTCGAGCCACGTTCGCTCGACCCGGCGACGATGGTCAACGTCGGCCCGTCGACCGCGCTGCTCGGCAACGCGCTCTACGGCACCCTGCTGCATTTCGACGCGGCGAGCGGTGAGCTGGTCTTCGACATGGCCGAGAGCCTGCAGACCGAGGACGGCGGCACGACCTGGACGCTCACGCTGCGGCCCGACCTGAAGTTCAGCGACGGCAGCCCGCTGGACGCCGAGGCCGTGCGGTTCAACTGGGAGCGAGCCAAGGACCCCTTCCTCGCCGGGGCCAACTTCCTCGCGGCCCGCCACATCGCGACCATCGAGGTCGTCGACCCGAGGACGATCCGGTTCACGCTGAGCCAGGCGATGCCGTCGTTCGTCGACTCCATCGCCCGGTCCTGCCTGAACTGGATGGCCTCGCCGGCCGCCCTGGACAAGGGGGAGGCGGAGTTCGACAAGGACCCGGTCGGCGCCGGCCCGTTCACGCTGGTGTCGTGGACCCGCAACGACCGGATCGAGCTGGAGCGCAACCCCGAGTACTACGACCCGGAGCGGCCCTACCTCGACGCGCTCACGATCCGCTCGAACAACGACATCAACCAGCGGGTGAACAGCCTCAAGGCCGGTGAGGCCGACGTCATCCTGCTGGCGAACCAGGACGCGGCGGCCAAGCTCGTCGAGGCGGGCTTCCCCGAGTCCCACCACAAGCTCAACGGCGCGAACGCCATCTTCCTCAACGGTGGCACGGCGCCGTTCGACGACCCGCGCGCCCGGGAGGCGTTCGTGCGGGCCGTCGACGTCGAGCTGGTCAACAAGGTCGCCTACGACGGGCACGGGACCATCGCGACCACGCTGTTCCAGCCGGACGACCCGCTCTACAGCGACGTCACCCTCGGCGGGCACGACCCCGAGCGCGCCCAGCAGCTGTTCGACGAGCTCGCGGCCGAGGGCAAGCCGGTCGAGTTCACGATGGTCTCGTTCCCGAGCATCGAGATCCGCTCGACGCTGGAGGCGATCCAGGCGCAGCTGGAGTCGTTCGAGAACGTCAAGGTCGAGATCGAGGTGCTCGACTTCGCCGGGGCGACCAGCCGGATGGCGCAGCGCCAGTTCCAGGCGATCATGGGCGGGATTCTGTTCGAGGACCCCGAGCTGACCGTGGCCGACATGATCGGTACCGGTGGCCTGCAGAACTACGCCGCGATCAGCGACCCGGCGATCGACGAGGCGCTGGCCGCCGCGCGGACGGCCGCCGCGGACGGCGACGTCGAGGCGCGCCGGGCGGCCTACCGGACCGTCCAGGAGCGGATGGCCGAGCTGAACCCGTTCCTGCTGCTCACCCGCTCGGACCCGGGCGTGGTGACCGCCCGGGACATCTACGGGGTCGAGTTCTACGGCGTGGCCTCGCTGCTGCCCGACCGGCTCTGGCGGGCCACGTCCACCGACGCGGAGCCGGCCCCCGCCCGCGGGCGGGGGCGCGCCCCCGGGGGGCCCCGCCCGTGGG